>JBAVRE010000276.1:0-9117 GCA_049694695.1 Steroidobacteraceae bacterium
CACTCACGTAATCCTGCGCCCGCAACCGCTGCGCACGTTCAAAATCCGCGCGCGCACTGACCAGGCGCGCCGCCGCGCCACGGGCCGCCGCGCCGCTGGCGACGGCCGCATCCCCGGAATCGCCCGCTTCGATCTGAATCAGCGGCTGGCCCGCCCGCACGGCGTCGCCGTTGCGTACCAGCACTTTCATGACGCGACCGGAGACCTGTGAACCCAGCGTACCCTGCCTTATGGCCTCGATCGTGCCGGTGGCGGCATAGCTGGCGCTGTCCGACTGGGCGCGCACCATGAAAGTGCCCGGTGGGGTGGCCCCTGCCAAGGGGCCGAGCAGGATCCCGGCTACGCCAACTGTCAACCACGCCTTCATTGCATCCGCTCCGTGTTTTGTTTACTATATCGCTCCATAGCTATATATGCAATTGGAGATTCATAGCGATGAAGGCTCTGGACGATCGGGCTCTGGGCCAGGTAGCCGAATACTTTCGGGCGCTCTCGGAGCCGATGCGACTGCGGATCCTGAACTCATTGCGCGACAAGGCGCGCAATGTCGGTGCGCTCACCAGACTGCTCGATTGCAGCCAGGCCAACGTCTCCAGGCACCTGGCAACGCTCATGCGCCACGGCCTGGTGGAACGCTCGGCACAAGGCACCAACGCTTTCTATCGCATTGCCGACCCGCGCGTGTACCAGCTGTGTGACCTGGTCTGTGGCCATGTGGCGCAACGCTTTACCAGCCAGGCGCAGCTGTGGGGCGAGCGGGCGCCAGCGTCCCGCAGCAGGCGCTGAGCGCCGAGCGCTCGACGGGACGATCTACCAGGGCTTGAGGCCGACGCCCGCGGGCTGCGGGTGCGGCGCGATTGCCGTCAATATCCCCTGCATCAGTCGCAGCGGCGCGGGTGGGCAGCCCGGAATCTGCACGTCGACCGGAATGACGTTGGCAACCCGGCCACAGCTGGCATAGCTTTCGCCGAATATTCCACCAGTACACCCGCAATCGCCGACCGCCACGACAATTTTCGGATCGGGCGTGGCCTCGTAGGTTCGCAGCAATGCTGTTTCCATATGGCGCGCGACCGGCCCGGTGACCAGCAGCAGGTCGGCATGACGGGGACTGGCGACGAAGCGTATCCCCAGGCCTTCGATGTTGTACATCGGGTTGCCAAGCGCATGGATCTCCAGTTCGCAGCCGTTGCAGGAGCCCGCGTCGACATGGCGGATGCACAATGCGCGGCCAATCACCGCGCGGATCTTTTCCTGCAGCGCGGCGCGCAGCCGCAGCGATTCGTCGCTGGCGGGTGCGGGCTCCGAGACGATGCCGATGCCGGCGATGGTGCGTAGCGTCTTCAACATGATGGTCTAGAGATCGTGCCCGCTGTAGGCAAGGTTGAACGATTTATTGATCAACGGAAAATCCGGGACAATATTGCCGATGACGGCGTGCTCGAGGGCCGGCCAGTTCTGCCAGGAAGGATCATGGGCGTGGCAGCGCCGAATGGCGCCGTCGGCACCGACCTGCAGCACGAGCAAGACCGGTCCACGCCAGCCTTCGACCAGGCCCACCGCCAGGCCGGCGCTGATCGCTGCAGTTGCGCTCACCAGCACTGCGCCGGATGGCAGGGCGCTGATGATCCGCCTGATCAGCACGCAGCTCTCCTGCAGTTCGTCGAAGCGCACGGCCACACGCGCCGCGACGTCGCCCTCGAGACGCACGCACTTCGCGACGCCGAGCTGATCGTACGGTGGCCACGGTTGATCGACGCGCAGGTCGAAGGCCTGACCGCTGGCACGTCCGGCGAGGCCGGTGAGGCCCAGTCGGTTCGCGAGCTCCGGAGCTATCTGCCCGGCCCCAACCAAGCGGTCCCGCAGTCCTGAATGCTCTTCGTAGATCTGTCGCAACGCACCAACCCGGCCGGCAATCTCCTGGCTGAGCGCCCCAAGCTCAGCCAGGCGCGGCGCATCGAGATCCTTCACGACGCCACCGGGCACCAGCCAATCGAACAGATAGCGTTGCCCAAACGCGGCCGCCATGCTGCGCAACAGCAGCTCCTTCAGGATGGAGAACTGCGTGAGCCCGAAGGCAAAGCCAGCGTCGTTGCCCAGGGCACCGAGATCGCCGAGGTGATTCTGCAGACGCTCAAGCTCCAGCGCCAGCGCGCGCAGGTAGAGCGCGCGCGGCGGCACCTGCAGCTGCATCAGCCCCTCGGCCGCCTGGCAGTAGGCCCAGGAGAAGGCCACCGTGGAATCCCCGCAGATGCGCGCCGCGAGACGCTGCGCCTCGCTGGGCGACAGCTCGGTGAAGCGGCGTTCGATGCCTTTGTGCACGTAGCCGAGCCGCTCCTCGAGACGCAATACCTTCTCGCCCACGACCGAGAAACGAAAGTGTCCGGGCTCAATGATTCCTGCATGCACAGGCCCAACCGGAATTTCATGCACGCCGTCACCGTCGACGCGCACGAATTCATACTCGTCGATCGACTGCGCGACGATTGCGGGTGGATTGGAGGTCGACTGCAGCGGGTGCCAGGAGCCGGGCCACGCGGCGTGGCGCAGCCAGGGTCGTTGATCGGGCGCATCGGTGCGGATGCCGCTCAGGTCGAAGGCCGCGCGCTGCATCCTGAGGGCCGCGGGAAACAGCTCGTGCAGACTGCGGCAGGGCTGGGAAATATCGGTGACGGGCAGCGTTACGACCAGCAGCCGCGCCTGGACCAGATAGGCAGCCTGCACGCTGGCGCGCCTGGCTGCGCCCTCGCCGCTGCCGGCGTCGTCGCCCGCCGTGGCCCACAACGCCGCCAGCTGACCACCGGCCGCCGCAACCTCGCGGGCCACGTCCAGCCACAGTGTGCCGTCGACCAGCAATTCAGCGGCGCCCGCGCTGCCAGGCAAAGGCTGCGTCTTCGACCACCAGCGCGTCAGCGACACCTCAGTGGCCTCCGATGAGTAGTGCCGCTTCGCGATACCAGTTGGCAAGGTAGGGCGGCACGTAGATGCCCAGCATCAGCACCAGGCCCAGATGCACGAACACCGGCAGCAGCGCGGGCGCGTGCGGCAGGCGACGCGCAGTGGTTTCACCGAACACCATCGGCTGCACCTTGCCGAAGATCGCCGCAAAGGCGACGCCCAGCGCCAGCAGCAGGATCGGCGTTGCCCAGGCGTGCTCCTTCATCGCCGTGGTGAGTATCAGGAACTCACTGGCGAACACTCCGAATGGCGGCATGCCGAGAATTGCCAGGGAACCGAGCATCAAGCCCCAGCCAATGGCCGGACTCAGGGTAATCAGGCCACGAATATTCTCGATCAGCTGCGAGCCAGCCTTTTGCGAAGCATGTCCCACCGTGAAGAAGATCGCCGATTTGGTCAGCGAGTGAACGGTCATGTGCAGCAGCGCGGCGAAGTTGGCGACCGGCCCACCCATGCCAAATGCAAAAGTGATGATGCCCATGTGTTCGATGGACGAATAGGCAAACAGCCGTTTGATGTCACGCTGTCGCCACAGCAGGAAGGCGGCCACCACCACCGAAGTCAGGCCGAAGCCCATGAGCATGTGCGCGGGCAGTGATGACTGGAGCGAGCCTTCAACCAGAATCTTGCAGCGGACCACGGCGTACATCGCCACATTGAGCAGCAGACCGGAGAGCACGGCGGAGATGGGCGTCGGACCCTCCGCATGGGCGTCGGGCAACCAGTTGTGCAGCGGCACCAGCCCCACTTTTGTCCCGTAGCCGGCCAGCAGGAACACGAACGCGAGACTCAACACCCTGGGTTCGAGCTGGGTCTTGACGACATCGAGGTGCGTCCATAGCAAGGCCGTGACCCCCTCGCCTCCGAGTATCTTCTCGGCAGCAAAGTACACCAGCATCGTGCCGAACAGCGCCTGCGCTATGCCGACGCCGCACAGTATGAAATATTTCCAGCCGGCCTCGAGACTAGCCGGCGTCCGGTAGAGCGTCACCAGCAGCACGGTCGAGAGCGTGGCAGCCTCCATGGCCACCCACATGAGCCCGAGATTATTGGTGGTGAGCGCCAGCAGCATTGCGCAGATGAAGAGCTGATACATGCTGTGATAGAGCCGCAGCCGCCCCGGGCTCAGGCGCCCGTGGGCCGCCTCGATACGCATATAAGGACGTGAGAACAGGGAGGTCGTGAGCGCCACGAACGAGGTCAGGGTGACCAGGAACACATTGAACGGGTCGATGAAGAACTGCTCGTGGGCCACCAGCAGGTTGCCGTGCGCAATGACCCGGGCAGTCACCGCGCAAGCCGCCCCGAATGTCACCAGACTGAAGATGACATTGACGTCGGGCGCCCAGCGCCGGTGACCCCAGATACCCAGGACGGCGGCACCGACCAGCGGCGCTCCGAGCAGCAGCAGGAAGTCCACGCTACTCATGCTCTTTCAGGGTCTCGAGATGATGCAGATCGAGGCTGTCGAACTGTTCGCGGATCTGGAAGAAGAACACACCGAGCACCAGCATTGCCACCAGCACATCCAGTGCCACGCCCAGCTCGACCACCATCGGCATGCCGTAGGTAGCACTCATGGCACCGAAGAACAGACCATTTTCCATCGACAGGAAGGCAACGACCTGCGACATCGCCTTGCGGCGCGTGATCATGGTCAGGAACGCCAGCAGGATAACCGCGATGGCAATGCCGAGCGTACTGCGGGTCGCGGTGCTCGCGAGGGCCGAGATCGGCTGCGCGAGTCCGAACGAGAACACCACGATCAGCAGTCCGATGAGCATGGAGACGGAAGGATTGAGCAGCGGTTCCGTGTCCCAGTAGACATCGAGTCTGTGAATCAGGCGATGCAGCAGCCAGGGCAGACCGATCACCTTGAGCGCTAAAGTCAGCGCGGCAGACAGATAGAGATGATGCTCGCCGGTACGCCAGGCCAGCAGCATGGTCGCCAGGAACAGCAACAGGCCCTGCGTGGCAAGCAGATTCACCAGCACCACAATGCGCCGCTGCGCCAGCATCGAGAATGACAGCAACAGCAACAGCGCCGCGAGCACGTTGAGGATCTGCAGGTCGAAGGGTATGCCGTTCACCGTTACGCTCCCAGCAGCAGATGCACGAGCATGCCAAGCACTGCCAGCAGAAACGCGGTGGCCAGGAATTCGGGAGCGCGAAACACCCGCAGTTTGGCCGACACGGTCTCCAGCACCGCCAGTGCCGCGCCAGCCAGCAGCAGTTTCAATGCCAGTATCGGCACGGCCATGGCGAGGCCGACCGGCCCCTGGAGCTGGCTCGCAACGCCGAAGGGAATAAACAGCGCGATACCGATGCAGGCGTAGTTGAAAAGTTTCAGCGCCGCCGCCCATTCCATGAGCGCCAGATGGCGCGCCGAATACTCGAGCAGCATGGCTTCATGAATCATGGTCAGTTCAAGGTGCGTAGCCGGATTGTCGACCGGAATGCGCGCATTCTCGGCCAGCAGCACCAGCGTGAAGGCCACCGCAGTGAAGGCCAGGCTCGGATACAGGACCACTGCCCCGCCGCTCAGTCTTTCCGCTATCAATGCCAGCGAGGTGGTCTGCGAAATCATCGCTGCGACGAACAGCACCATCAGCAGAGCCGGCTCGGCGAGAAAACCGATCATCATTTCGCGGCGCGCCCCGAGGGTACCGAAGGCGGTGCCGACATCCATGGCGGCGAGCGACACAAACACGCGTGCAGTTGCGAACAGTCCGACCAGGGCGATGCCGTCCGCCGCCGCCGTAAACGGCAGCCGCGTGCCGAGCGAGGGAATAATTGCGGCCGCGAGCGCCATCGAGCTGAACACCACATAGGGAGCGGCGCGGAACAATGACGAGGCGTTGCTGGCAACGACAGCGTCCTTATAAAAAAGCTTATGCAGGCCACGGTAAGGCTGCCAGATGCTCGGTGCGCTGCGATTCTGCAGCCAGGCGCGGCACTGGTTTACCCAGCCCAGCAGCAGCGGCGCCGCCAGTACCGCCAGGATGATCTCCAGCAGCTGCGTTGTAAGCGCCAGCAGCTTCACAGCACCACCGCCAGCAGCGCGAGCAGCGTGACAAAACTGTAGGTCAGGTAGGTTGAGATGCGTCCCTGCTGGAGCAGCGCGGCAAGGTCGGCAATTCTCCTGACCAGGCGGGCCAGGGGCTCGTAGCCGGTCCGCCAGATCCGGTCTGTCAGCAGCAAGCGGTAGCGTGGCGCAGTGTCAAAGGGTGACGGCAGTTCGCGTTCAATCAGAAAGAATGGCTGAAACACATGGCGGATCGGCTGGCCGAAGCCCTCAGCCGTGTCCTGCATACGTGCCGTGAGACGCACGAAGCCGCCGTCCCAGGCAGCGCCGCGCCTGACGCGCCGATGATAGCAGGCGCGCACCAGCCAGATGCTCAGCAGGATGACTGCGCTGCCGACGCCAAAGAACACCACCGGACTGTACGACGCCTGCCGTGCCGCATCCGGTGCCAGCAGCCACCACTGGCCAGCGCGCGCACCCAGATCGGCGCCAATCAGATAGCGGGTGACGAATTCCAGACGCCCGATCACCTGCACGGGCAGTAAGCCAAGGCCGAAGCAGCCGAGCGCCAGCCAGATGAGTCCGATCCGCTGCAGAATGCCGGCATCGTGCGCCTGGGCCAGCGAGCTCTCGCGCGGCTGGCCAAGAAAAATCACGCCAAAGAACTTTACCATGACGAAGCCGGAGAGCGCGGCGCACAGCGCCACCAGCCCGGCGGCCATCGGCAGCAGCATGTTGACGAAGGCTCGCGGCACCGTGTCCGCGAACAGGAATGCCTGCAACAGGAGCCACTCGGAGACGAAGCCGTTGAGCGGCGGCAGTCCGGCAATGGCCAATGCGCCAATCAGGGTCAGCCAGGCAACCCAAGGCATGCGCTGGATCAATCCACCCAGCCGGCCCAGATTGCGCTCGCCCGTGGCGTGCAGGACTGCGCCGGTACCCAGAAACAGCAGACTCTTGATGAAGGCGTGATTGACGCAGTGATAGAGCGTCGCGATCAGCGCCAGGCCCGCTAACGCCGGCATGCCGAGGCCGTGAAACACCATGGTAATGCCGACGCCCGTGAAGATGAGGCCGATATTTTCAATCGACGACCAGGCCAGCAGCCGCTTCATGTCGGTCTGCACCGCGGCAAAGATGACGCCATAGAAGGCGGTGAACAGGCCGAACGATAGCGCCACCAGCCCCCACCACCACTGCGATTCACCCAGCAGATCGAAGCTTACGCGCAGCAGGCCATAGACCGCGGTCTTCAGCATGACGCCGCTCATCAGCGCCGAGACCGGCGAGGGCGCCGCCGGATGCGCTTCGGGCAACCAGACGTGCAACGGCACGATGCCGGCCTTCGCGCCGAAGCCAAACAACGCCAGCAGGAAGGCAAGCGTCGACCAGCCTGGATCGAGCCTGGCGCTGCGCATCGCATCGAACGTGAACTGCCAGGTACCGCCCTGCATGACACCGAAACTCAGCAGTATCATGATCGCGCCGAGGTGGGCAATCAGCAGATAGATGAACCCGGCGCGACGGATCTCCGCAATACGATGCTGCGTTGTGACCAGAAAATAGGATGACAGCGCCATCATTTCCCACGCCACCATGAAGGCGTAGGCGTCATCCGCCAGCAGCACCAGCCCCATGCTGGCGAGAAACACGTGGTATTCCAGGCACAGCAGCCCTGGCAGTGCGCCCTCGCCTTTGCGGAAGTAACCCGCGGCGAACACCGAGATGCCCGCTGAGGCCCCGCCCAGCAGAAACAGAAACACACTGCTCAGCGCATCGCGACGCAGATGAAATGGCAGGTCGGGCAGTCCGATCAGCAGCGTCCTCTGCTCTGGTGGCGTAGCCAGACTCAACGCCGCCACGAGCGCGAGGCCCGCGCCGCACACCGCCCCCAGCGGAAACAGTACGCGGCCCGCAAAGGCGACGCTGGCCGGCCGCAACAATCCCGCCAGGCCTAGCACCACCCACGCAGTCAGCAACACGCAACAGGCGTCGAGTGGCGTGATCGGGATTGTCATGCAGAAGGCTTTGCCATTGCGCGAGCTTGTGAATCTGATTACCCTTGCATTATCATCCGATGCACCTCGTATGTAAATGTTGAGAAACGCTAAAGTGCTGGCTCCCGAACAACGTACCGCGCGTCTCACGGTGCTGATCGATCCGCGCAAGAAGGCAATATTCGAGAAGACCTGTGCCGCGGAGGACGTAACACCCTCCCAGGTCGTGCGGCGCCTGATACGTAACTACCTCGAGGAGAAGCTTGGCAGCCCCTGGAGCGCGGAGAATCCGGCCAGCGCTACGCCGCCCAGCAAGCGTTTGCCCCGCAGTTAGCGACTGCCCCCCGGCCAAACCGCGCTGTGCGAGCGAATACTTGAATACCGAGCAGACTGGCGAGCGGTCCTTGTGGGCAGCGACCGCGGCACCGCTGCCGCCATGGCCGCAGCTCATCGGCCCGGCGCGGGCCGAGGTGGCCATCGTCGGCGCGGGCTACACCGGTCTTGCCGCGGCGCTACATCTGGGCGAGGCCGGTCGCTCGGTGGTTGTGCTCGATGCCGTGGACGTCGGCGAGCGGGCCTCGGGCCTCAACGGCGGACAGGTGATCCCCGGCCTCAAGTACGACCCCGACACGCTCGAGCAGATCTACGGCGCCAGGCTTGGCCCGAAGCTGGTGGCGACCGTTGCTGCCGGCCCCGATCTCGTCTTTGGGCTGATTGCCCGCCATGCGATTGCCTGCGACGCCGTCCGCAACGGCTGGCTGCAGCTGGCGACTTCCGAGGCGGCGCTCAGGCCGCTGATCGCCCGGGTCCGGCAATGGCAGCAGCGCGACGCGGCGGCCGAGTTGCTGAGCCGGGAGGAGACGGTGCGCCTGACCGGGTCGCAGCGCTACTGCGGCGGCTGGCTCGATCGTCGTGGCGGCACGCTGCAGCCTCTCGCCTATGTGCGCGGCCTCGCGCGCAGTGCGCAGCGCGCTGGCAGCCGCATCTACACCCACAGTCCCGCGATCCGGCTGACGCGCACGGGCCAGAGCTGGCGCGTCGAGACGCCGCGCGGCGAGCTCGAGAGCGCGAGCGTGATCCTCGCCACCAACGCCTACGTGGACACCCTGCACGAACCGCTGCGACGCAGCGTGGTCG
>JBAVRE010000277.1:0-5907 GCA_049694695.1 Steroidobacteraceae bacterium
TCAGGGGGCAGCAGCGGCACGCGATATTCCTCGCGAAACAGCCCGAGCGTGGCCTGCCAGCTGCTCACTTTGAGCCAACCCGATTTCAGAAACTGCCAGCTGACATACCAGCGTGTCGCCAACAGAAACGGCGATCGCAGTGAATCGAGCGCACGCCCGAGAAATTCCAGCGGGCGCGTTATCAGCGTGGTGTTCATGCGTTGCTCCAGGGTTCGGCAAAGGAAATGGCGGGATGCGCAGCTGCGGGCCTGTCGACGTGGCAGGCGGCCAGCACCTGCAGGCTGACGATCTGACGCAGGTTGGCGCCCAGGTCGAAATGCGGGTGTGCGGCCAGTACCTGCTCGCAGGCCTTGCCGAGCGTAACGCCGCCTATGAGCAAAGCGAGCAGTTCATGGCAATCGGCCGACAGCTCGCGCAGCTCGACATGATCTGGGCGACGCATGACCAGTACCGAAGCTGCGCCGTCGTCCAGGCTCACGGATTCGAGGCTCACGGAGCTCGAATTGGCTGGCGGCGCGTCGGCAGCGGTGTCGACCTGGTGTGCCCGCCAGATCTTCAGTATCGGCCACGGTGATGCCACCAGCTGCAGCGCGCGGCGCGGCGTGAACACCAGGCTCTCATAGTCGTCGGCGTGCACGTCGAGCAGCTCGCCGGGCACGAGCGGCACATCTTCGGCGGCAATCAGCGCCTGCTGATAAGCCCATTCCAGCCGGGCGACATCGGCAAAATAGTCATGCGGCGTGTCGGCCAGATCCGCCCGCAGGAACGCCGCGTAGCGCTCGCCCACATACTGCAGATCACCACAGTGCGAGGGAAACTGCTGTTGATAGCGGCGCGCACTATGCGCAAACCATTCTGAGCCACCGAGTCGTTCCACGACCGGGTAGGCGGCTTGCAGGGTGGCGAGCAGGCCCAGTCGCGTGTTGTTGGCGTAGACCTGCAGGCGTTGCGCCACGCTCAGACCATTCTCGCGTACCAGGCCGGCCATGCAGGCCGAATTGCCGGTAAGTGCGGCGCTCAGGAATGCCCGCTGCGTGTCACGCAGCGAGAGCATGGCGGCGCTCCAGAAAAGCATTGGCCTTGTCGGCCTCGCTCACCAGTGTGGCGAGCGCCGGAATATCGGTATCCCATTCGATCAGGGTCGGCAGCGGACCGAAATGCGTCAGTGCCTGCTCGAACAGTTGCCAGACCGCTGCGCACACCGGCCCGGAATGCGTGTCGATCAGAATTTCGTGATCATCGTAGCGATTGACGCTGTGTCCGGCCAGATGCAGTTCCTGCACATTTTTGGGCGGTATCGCTGCCAGATACTCGAGCGGATCAAAGCCATGATTGCAGGCGCTGACGTAGATATTGTTGACGTCTATGAGCAATCCGCAGTGTGACTCGTGCGCCAGCGCCGCGAGAAACTCCCATTCCGGCAGCTGCGTGCCATTGAATTGCAGGTAGCTGGAAATGTTCTCAATCAGAATCTGCCGGCCAAGGAAATTCTGCAGCTGATCGACTCGCGTGATCATATGAGCCAGTGCTTCCTCGGTGTAGGGGAGCGGTAGCAGATCGTTCAGAAAACTGCCATCCACCGAGGCCCAGGAGAGATGCTCGGAAATAAATCGCGGTTCGCTCCAGGACACCAGGCGCTTGAGGCGGCGCAGATGCTCGCCGTTGAGCGGGTCGGCTGAGCCCAGCGACATGCCCACGCCGTGCAGGCTCAACGGGTAAAGCGCGCGCGCGTTTTCCAGATGCTTCAGCTGGGCGCCGCCGTCGGCAAAATAGTTTTCGCTGTGCGCCTCGAGCCAGGCAACCCGCGGCCGGTCACGCAGCAGGTCGGCATGGTGCGGGGCCCGCAGGCCGATTCCCGCGCGAGCAGGAATCGGGCCGGCGGGATCCGCGGCAGTGTCAACCGTCGGTGTCACTACTTGGCCGTGAGCGAACCGCCGACCAGGCGCTCGCAAGTGCCCTTGGGCAGCTTGACGAATTCCTTGCCGCCGCCGCTGGTCTTTGATTGACCAGAGCAGGCGTGGCTGGCACCAGCGCAATCGTTCATGCCGGCCTTGGCAACGCCAAAGCACTTCTCGGTAGTGGCTTCGTCAGCGGCCTGTGCCGACATGCCAACGATTCCCAGACTCAGAACGCTGGCAATCGCCGCTGTGAGCAGAGTGGTTTTCATCGAATATCTCCTGGAGTGTTAGTGAGGGACGGCGTTGAAATTGCAAAGCACGTGCCAGCTACAGTGTGCCTTGTGATTCAAAGGGTTAACCGTATGCAGCGATGCTGCCTCAGCCGGTGGCGGCGCAGGCCACAACCGGTGGCGGGAGTGCGCCTGGGTCTTGCGGCTACTGCAACTGACGTTGAATTCATATCCCACGCTGCCCGATTGCCCCACTATGGGCGCTGAACCTGGTGGACTTAGTGGAGCGTGTGCATGCAGGTCAGACTCGATCAGCAGCGAGCATTGGTGACCGGCGCCAATTCGGGCATTGGCGCGGCGATCGCGCGCGAACTGGCTGCGGCCGGTGCCCGCGTCGCTGTGAACTATGTGGCGCATCCCGAAGCGACGACTGCGCTACTGGTGGAGTTGCAGGCTGGCGGCGCGACGGCCATTGGCGTGCAGGCCGATGTCAGCGATGTCGCGCAGGTCGATGCGATGTATGCCGAACTCGATCGGCAGTGGAGCGGCATCGATATCCTCGTGAACAATGCCGGTATCGATGGGATCAGCGCCTTGAGCTGGGAGGCCGATCCGGCAGTCTTCGAGCGCGTGCTGCAGGTGAACCTGTATGGCAGCTTTCTGTGCGCGCGCGGCGCGCTGCAGCGTATGACGCGCCAGCGTAGTGGTGTAGTTCTGAATATGTCGTCCGTGCACGAGCGTATCCCCTGGAGCGGCTTTGGTGCCTACACCTCGAGCAAAGCGGGCCTGGCGATGCTGACCCAGACCATGGCGCAGGAAGCTGCACCTTTCGGGGTGCGCGTGCTGGCGCTGGCACCTGGCGCAATCCGCACGCCGATTAATCAGAACGTGTGGAGCAATCCCGACTCCCTGCGTGATCTGCTTACCAAGATTCCCCTCGGCCGCATGGGTGAACCTGCCGAGATCGCCCGAGTGGCCACCTTTCTGGTTTCTGGTGCCGCTTCTTATATGAGCGGCAATACCGTATTTGCGGACGGTGCCATGAGCGACTATCCGGAGTTTGCGCACGGTGGTTGAAGACTTCGCACCAGGCTGGCCCGGATCTCCAGGACGCTGGACTTCCTCCGCCAAGAGCGGCGTCGGTACGGCGCTGGAAGGCAGCCCGATCTGGTTCACGCTTTCGCACGGCATTCTCAATGAGATTTACGCACCGCGCATCGACGAAGCGGCGACGCGCGATGTCGGTTTCATAGTCGTCGGGCCAGGGGCGTTCGTGTCGGAAGTCAAAAGGCACGCACAACACACCACGCATTGTCCGCTCTCCGGCGTGCCTTACTACTTGACGCGCAGCGAATGTCAGCAGGGCCACTACCGTCTGCAATGTGAATTCATCACGGATTCGGCTCGGCCGGTAGTGTTGGTGCGATTGAAATTCCAGGCGCTGCAGGGCAAAGCTTCTGATTACCGTGTCTATGTGCTGCTGGCGCCGCATCTGAACAACTACGGGGCTGGCAATACCGCCTGGCTCGGGGACTATCGGGAGGTGCCTGGCCTGTTTGCAGCGCGGACTGATCGCGCCTTATGCCTGATGTCGGCGACCGGTTTTGGCGCGCGCTCCGTCGGGTTCGTGGGTGTGTCTGACGGTTGGCAGGAGCTGATGGCGCACGGCCAGCTCAGCAATCAGTACGCGCGCGCCGAAAATGGCAATGTCGCGCTGGTTGGTGAAGTGCCATTGGTGAACGGCAGCTCAGTCATTGCCATCGCCGTCGGGCGCGGTGCTGACGAAGCGGGTCATCAGGCGCGCGCGGCACTGGCAGAGGGGTTTCCGGCGCAGCTGGTCCGCTTCGTTCTGCCCTGGCAGCGCTGGCAAAGCGCGCGCGACGGGGTCGCGCCGGGCAAGCTCTCGAACGTCAGCGCGGCGGTAATCCGCACTCACGAATCCAAATTGATTCCCGGCGCACTGCTGGCCAGCCTGGCGGTGCCGTGGGGTTTCTCCAAAGGCGATGACGATCTGGGTGGCTACCATCTGGTGTGGCCGCGTGACATGGTGCAGTCGGCCGGTGGCCTGCTGGCCGCCGGTGCCAAGGGCGATGCGCGCGCCTCGCTGATCTTCCTGGCGGCCACGCAGCACGCTGACGGGCACTGGCCGCAGAACATGTGGGTCGATGGCAGCGCCTATTGGCAGGGTCTGCAGATGGACGAGACCGCGCTGCCCATCCTGTTGCTTGATCTGGCGGCGCGCGAAGGAGCATTGCCGGAAGACGACTACGCGCAGCGCCGCTTCTGGCCCATGGTGCGCGCCGCCGCCGGCTTCCTGGTTCGCAACGGGCCGGTTACGCCGCAGGATCGCTGGGAAGAAGATGGCGGCTATACGCCCTACACGCTGGCTGCGGAAGTTGCCGCGCTACTGGTGGCGGCCGAGTGGGCTGAGCGTTCCGGCGAGCCGGAATTGGCGCCATATCTGCGCGCTACGGCCGATTCCTGGAATGCGCAGATCGAGCATTGGCTGTATGTGCGTGACACGCCGCTGGCGCGCCGTTGCGGGGTGGACGGCTACTACGTGCGCATCGCCGAGACCGATCTGGAAGATGGCGACGAGTTTGTGGATATCAGGAATCGCGACGCCGGCGAGACACGTCAACGCGCCGATGAAATTGTCTCGACCGATGCACTGGCGCTGGTACGCATGGGGCTGCGCGCCGCCGACGACCCGCGCATCGTCAATACCGTCAAGGTCATTGATGCCACCCTGAAAACGGATTTACCCAGTGGCCCTGCCTGGCACCGCTACACCGATGATGGCTACGGCGAGCACGCCGACGGTTCGCCCTACGATGGCACCGGGATCGGTCGCCTGTGGCCGCTGCTGACGGGGGAGCGTGCGCACTATGCGCTGGCGCTGGGCGACAGCGCGGGTGCAGCCAGACTGCTCGCCAGCTTCGAGGCGCTGGCTGGCGAAGGCGGTTTACTGCCGGAGCAAACCTGGGATGCAGCCGACCGCCCGGATCGCGAACTGTTTCTTGGACGGCCAGCCGGCTCGGCCATGCCGCTGGTCTGGGCCCACGCCGAATACCTGAAGCTGGTGCATTCGCTGGCGGATGGTCAGGTCTTTGATCGGCCGCCGCAGACTCATGAACGCTACGTACGCCGTAACACGGGTTCGAGCCTGCGCATCTGGCGCTTCAATCAAAAACTGCGCTCGATCACGCAGGGCTGCACGTTGCGCATCGAAGCCCTTGCGCCGGCCTGTGTGCGTTACAGCACAGATGACTGGCGCACAATGAGCGACTCTCACACGCAGGCCACGGGATTGGGCACGCACTACGTGGATCTTCCCACCGCAGCGATGAGCGCTGGCACAGAGGTGACCTTCACCTGCTACTGGTGTGAAGCGGGGCATTGGGAAGGCATCAATTTTTCGGCGTCGATTGCTGTAAGCTGATTCTGGCAATTTGCGTAGCCGACTAGGTATTTACCGCCATGGCTCCTGCCCCGGCGGGGCGGTAGCTTGCGCGGCAGGCCGGGACATTAACAAAGACACCGCAGCAGCGGCTGGGAGATCAAGTGAGAACACTGCAGAATTCGCGCGTGGCTAAAGGCCTGGCCGGCGTATTGCTGGCAGCCCTGGCATTCGCGCCACCAGCCTTCGCCGTACCGAGCTTTGCACGTCAGACCGGCATGGCCTGCGAAGCCTGCCATACGGTATTTCTCGAACTCAATCATTTTGGCCGTAGCTTCAAGGCCAACGGCTACATCCTCGACAATCTCAAGCCGGTGCG
>JBAVRE010000278.1:0-22394 GCA_049694695.1 Steroidobacteraceae bacterium
CATGCAACGCACGCTGCAGCCGCCGACGCGCTCGATGGTCGGCACCGGCACGGCCAGCACCGTATCGACGCTGCCGGCGAGCCGCTGCAGGGCAGGACCCGCCAGTGCGTCATGCGCGCTCGCCGACATCACCAGTACAGCGTAGTCGCCCAGCGCTTCATCCCAGCTGGCAAGCTCCAGCAGATTGCCGGCAAAGACTGCCACCGCAGCGCGATCGATCTCGATGAGTTCGCGTCCGCTGGCGCGCAATTGCGCGCACACGCGCTCGCGATCGGCGTCGGGCAGCGCTGCGCTGCACAGCAGCGCCGCGCGCGTACCAATCCACAACAACACGTTGGTGTGGTAGTAGGGCCGACCCTGCGCATCGCTGGCATCGAACAGCACCGGCTCATAGTCCATCAGGTGCGCCCATTCGCGCACCAGCGACTCATCGGTGCGTGGCGAGCGACAGGCATAGGCCAGGCGCGCGGGGTGATCGAGCACCAGGCTGCCGGTGCCCTCGAGGAAGCGCCCGGAATCTTCGTGTGCCGTGAGATCAATACGCCGCCGCGGCGTGAAATTGAAGTTGGCGCAGACTTCATCGACCAGCGCCGCGCGCCGCTCCTGCCGCCGACTGGGTGCCAGCATCGGATAGAGCACCAGCGTGCCATCTTCGTGAAAGCTGACCCAGTTGTTGGGAAATACCGCATCGGGCTTCGGCGACGCCGGCTCATCTTCCGCCAGCAGCACGCGCACGCCTTCACTGCGCAGCGCCTGGCACAGCGTGGCCACTTCCTGGCGTGCGGCCGCGCTGGTCGTCACCGCGCTGCTCAAACCCTGGCGCTGCAGAGCGTTACTCGGGGCCGTTTCAGCATTGAAGCCAAACGCGGCGGGATTGACCATGAACACGTTGCCCGCGCACTGGCGCAGCGCGGCGCGCGGGGGCGTGGCGCTGGCAGACTCGTCGCTCGGTGCCGCACTCATGGCCGGATCATAGGTGGGCCGCCCTGTCGATGCGTCGGTATGCGATGCGTCAGGAAAAACCCGGGGCCATGGCGAGCCGCACAATCAGCCAGAGAGTCATTTAACATGCTGATTAACATTATAAAACTACACCGAACAACAAATACTTGCCAACTCTGTGAGACAGCCGTTTGTGCAGCGCATAGACCCTGGAGTAGGATGCGCGCGCAGTTGACTCACCTCCTCAAGGCCTTCCAGGCAAGTCAAGAGTAATGCATGACCGAACCACGAGTCATACGTAAGTACGCCAATCGCCGTCTCTACGACGCCACGGCCAGCCGCCACGTCACCAATGATGATATCCGTCGGCTGATCGCCGGCGGCGAGCGCGTCAAGGTGATCGATGATCGCTCCGGCGAAGACCTGACCCGAACCGTGCTGTTGCAGATCATAGCCGAACAGGAACAGTTCGGCGCTCCGGTACTGAGTGTGCAGCTGCTGGAAGGCATCATCCGCTTCTACGGCAATCCGGTGCAAGACCTGCTCTCGCGTTATCTGGAGCAGAGTCTCGGCACCGTCATGCAGCAGCAGCGCACGGTCCAGGAGCAGATCGCCAGGACGATGGCCGGTCCGCTCGCCCCGCTGGCGCCGTTGGCCGAACTCACACGCCAGAACATGGACATGTGGAATCGCGTGCAGGATTCGATGCTGGCTGCGATCACACCGAAATCGAAACGCAGCGCGGACACGCCCGCGAGCGAGGACTCTGCAGCCACCGGCGCACCGCCCGATGAGACCGCCCCCACCGATAAGCCAGAACGCTAGAGGATTCGTGCATGCAGCTCAAGTCAAAGACCGTGGTCATCACCGGCGCCGCCCGTGGCATCGGCCGTGCGCTGGCTGAAGACTTCGCTGCGCGCGGCGCCGACCTGGCGCTCATCGATATCAACGACAGCGATATCGCCGCGACCCAGGCGGCCTGCGGCGCGCACGGCGTGACGGCGCGCAGCTATGGTGCCAGCGTCAGCAATGAAGAGCAGCTGAGCGCCACGTTCGATCGCATCGTCACCGACTTCGGCCGCTTCGACGGCATCATCAACAATGCCGGCATAGTGCGTGACGCTTTGCTCATCAAGGCCAAGGACGGGCTCATCACCGGCAAGATGTCGCTGCAGCAATGGCAGGCGGTCATCGATGTGAACCTGACCGGCGTGTTCCTGTGTGGCCGCGAAGCGGCTGAGCGCATGATCAGGCTCGGTAACGGTGGAGTCATCGTCAATATCTCGAGCATTTCACGCGCCGGCAATCCGGGGCAGTCTAATTATTCCGCCGCCAAGGCCGGAGTCGCGTCGCTGGCCGTGGTCTGGGCGCGCGAGCTGGCGCGCTTTGGCATCCGCGCGGCGGCGATTGCGCCGGGATTCACGGAAACCTCGATTCTTCATGCCATGAAACCCGAAGTCATCGAAAAACTGCTGGCCCCGGTGCCCGTAGGTCGAATGGGGCGGCCGGACGAAATTGCCCACGCCGCGCGTTTCATTTTCGAAAACGATTTCTTCAACGGCAGGGTGCTCGAGGTTGATGGCGGGCTGCGGCTCTGAGCAGTACGCAATGCATTACTAAGGACCTGTACGTGGGTTCACATTGAACTTCAGGTATTTAATAAAAAACAATATAATCAATACGTTACTACTTTTCAGGACGCCGAAACGCAGACCTCTGAAGTTTCTCTTGCACTGCATACAAAGCTGGGATAGGATGTGCCCTGTGGTAACCCGAAACCAATCCTTTACACCCTGCGGAGCAAAGATCATGACCGACCAGACATTTGACCCGAACGCGATGTTTGAAACCTATCGCAACGCGCTCGCCCCGGCCCTGCATGTCCAGCAGGAAGGCCTCAAGGCCCTCGACCGTCTGGCGCGCTACCAGTACGCCGTTGCCGGCGACTACCTGGAGTGGAGCCTGTCGCAGGCGCAGGCCCTGCTCGGCGCCAAGTCACCCTCGGAGATTGCTGCCAAGCAGTCCGAGCTGGGCACCAAGATCAGTGAGCAGCTGCGCGGCCGCGTGCAGGAACTCAACGCCATCGCTGGCGAAGCGCAGAGCACGCTGAGCAAGCTGTTCACCGAAGCCTCGGCCAAGGTGACGGAGCTGACGAAGAAGGCCGCTTGAAGCAAGCCCCCTTGTTTGAGTGAGCCGGACCCCGGGGGAGCAATTTCCCGGGGTCTTTTTCTTGGAGGCCAGAGGATTCGCTGCACATGAATACCGCGTTGCCATCTCGCCCTGCCCCACTCACCGCGGCTGACAGTCCCGCTGCCAGCGAGCGACTGTCGCAACAGCTGGCGAGCAGCGCGCGTGCCCAGATAGCTGGTGTAACCGGCGGACTGGCCACCGATGATTACCTGCGCGCCTGGTGGGACTGGTTTGCCAACTTCTCGGCGCACCCCAACCAGCAATGGATGCTGTTGCAGGAGGGGCTGGAACGCGCTGCCGACACCTGGCAGTTTGCGCTACGCGCAGCGGGCGGCCAGCCGCTCGCACATGAGCATCGCCATAGCCGCTTCAGCGACGATGCCTGGCAGCAGTGGCCGTACAACCTGCTGGTGCGCGGCTACGGGAACCTGGAGCAGTGGAGCGAGCAGCTGCTCGGCTGCGCCCCGGGCGTCAGCGTCGCCAGCGCCGAACGACTGGAATTCATGCGCCGCCAGGCGCTCGACCTGGCCTCCCCGGCCCACTACCTGCCAAGCAACCCTGAGCTGCTGGCGCAGACCCACACCGAATCCGGCGCCAACCTGCTGCGCGGCTGGCAACACTGGCTGGAGGACACGCGGCGCATGCTGGCGCGCGCCGCGCCGGCGGGCACCGACAGCTTCCGCGTCGGCGAACAGGTCGCGGTCACACCCGGCAAGGTGGTGATGCGCAACGAACTCGTCGAACTGATCCAGTATTCGCCGCACGGCGACAGCGTACACGCCGAGCCGATCCTGATCACGCCGGCCTGGATCATGAAGTACTACGTGCTCGACCTGTCACCGCGCAACTCGCTGGTGAAATACCTGGTGGAACAGGGTCATACCGTATTCATGATTTCCTGGCGTAACCCGGAAGCCCAGGATCGCCACCTGGGCATGGAGGACTACCTGCGCCTCGGCTTGCGCGCTGCACTCGATGCCGTGAACGCCATCGTCCCGAATCAGCGCGTGCACACCGTGGGCTATTGCATTGGCGGTACGCTGCTGTCGATCGGCGCTGCGACTCTGGCGGGTGAAGGCGATCAGCGGCTCGCCTCCATTACATTGTTGGCGGCACAGACCGACTTCAGTGAACCGGGTGAGTTGTCGGTGTTTATCTCGCCCAGCCAGCTGGCGACGCTCGACGCACTCATGCAACGCGATGGCGTACTGGGCAGTGAGCGCATGGGCGCCGCGTTCGCAATGCTGCGCGCCAGCGATCTGATCTGGGCGCCGGCCATCAACACCTACCTGCGCGGCGAGCGCGCCACGCCCAATGACCTGATGGCCTGGAACGCCGACGGCACCCGCATGCCCTGCCGCATGCACAGCGAATACCTGCGCCGGCTCTATCTGCACAACGAACTGGCTGCCGGCCACTTCAGCGTCGATGGCCAGCGCATTGATCTGCGCCATATCACGGCGCCGATGTTCGTGGTCGGCACGGAGACCGATCATGTCGCGCCCTGGACCTCAGTGTTCAAGACCCGCGCGCTGACGCGTTCGGAGGACTACACATTTGTGCTCACCAGTGGCGGCCACAATGCCGGCATCGTCAGTGGGCCGGTGCATCCCAAGCGTCGCCATCGCCAGTACCAATGGAGCGATGCCACCTCAACCATGGACAGTGCGCAATATCTGGAAGCGGCTGAACTGCGCGCCGGATCATGGTGGCCCACCTGGCAACAGTGGCTAATGCGGCAATCCGCAGCGGAGCAACAAGCGCCGCCGTCCATGGGCAACAGCGCGGCGGGCCTCGCGCCGCTGGGCGATGCGCCCGGTGGCTATGTGCGCGGCTGAAGCGTGCGCGCTTGACCCGTGCGCGGCCCAGTGACCGCGCCTCCCCTTCTCCCTTAGGGCCGCATGATAAAGACAGCGGCGCGCTGCGTGTCGCCCAGTGCGGCGCCACCTGCTGGTTTGCCAATCGTCACGTAAAACATCTCCGTATGCCGGCGCGCCGGATTGGGCAAGATGAGTACCGAGAGTTCCAGCGCGTTCACGCCGTCCGCCATCGATAAGCGTTCGGCCGGCTGGGCGCGAAAATCTGTGCCTGCCCTGGCCCCGGCGTTCTGCGTCCACCACATAAAGCTGACCGCGCCATCCGTGCCGCCGGTTCGTTGCACGACAATCCTTGCGCGGTGCCGGCCTGGCTGCACGACAAAGGTATCCGCCGCCAGACTGAGCCGCCCTGCAGCCGGAACGCGCACCGGCGCGGGCGCGGGTCGCGCCGGCAATAATTCATTCTCGCGTTCGCCCAAACCCCGCGGGGCGCTCACTGCCAGCACGAGCATCATGACCGATACCACTTGCACGGACCGCGCTGGCCAGTGCAGCACGGCGCGTCGCTGAGGTTTGGCAGTCTGATTCACCAGCACGATCTGCTGCGCATCCCCTGCCGTTTCACGGGCAGCGCGCTGTCGTGACAACGACCTGAATTGTTCCAGGTAGGCGGCCGCCAGGCTGCGCGACGTCTGCAGCTCATTGCGCAGCACCGCCAGCTCGCGGCTCAAGTCGGCATTGACGTCAGTGGCTGCCGGCGCGAGCGTCGGCGATGGCTGGGTGGTGTGCATTCCCAGGGCGCGTCGCTGAATGCTCTGGCTGACCGAGCGATACAGTTCGAGCGGCAATTTCCCGCGCCGATGATATTGATCGAGCAGAGCCAATACTTCCCAGGCAGCGCCCGGCGCCTGTGCGCTGTGCGTCAGCAGCTCGTCAGCCAGGGCTTGTGGATCACACTCGCCCGCAACGTACGCGTTGAGCCTCTGCTGCAGGCTTTCGTTCATCCCCATTGGTCACCAGCATATACAACGCTGGCGGGTCTCATTCAATCGCGAATGGGCTTTATGTAAACCCCGCAATTTTTGCGTGCGCCTTTGGCGTGACGAGTGCGCCCTACCGGGTGCGCTCGTCCGACTCAGCGCCGCTGCAGCCAGTAAGCTATGGCCTGCGGCAGTTCACGCTGCGAGCGACCGCTGACATACATGCCGATGTGCCCGACATCCATGCCGAGCGCCATGTAGTCGCTGCTGCCGACCAGGTTCTCCATGGCCGTGGAGGCAGACGGTGGCACCAGGTGATCCTGCTTGCCATAAATATTGAGGACCGGCTGCGTGACCCTGCGCAGCTCGACTTTTTGGCCACCAAGCTCCAGCGTTCCCTTGAGCAGACGATTTTCCTTGTAGAACCAGTTGCTGAACTCGCGAAACGCCGCGCCCGCCTGGTCGGGGCTGTCGAAGATCCACTTTTCCATGCGCATGAAATTGTCCATCTGCGCCTGATCGTCGCCGCCGCCGAGCAGATTCACATACTTCTGCTGCAGCAGTCGAAACGGCATCAGTGATACGTAGGCGGCATTGAGCACATCGCCCGGTACTACCCCATGCGCTGCCACCAGCGCGTCGACGTCGATGCTCTGCACCCAGCGTGACAGCAGGTTGTCGGGGGTCTGGAAATCAACCGGCGTCACCATGGTGATGAGATTGCGCACCCGCTCGGGGTGCAGCGCCGCGTAACACAGGCCGAAGGTGCCGCCCTGGCAGACCCCAAGCAGCGTAGTCGCCGCCAGCTGGTGCTCGCGCAACACCACTGACAGGCAGCGATGCAGATAGCCATTGATGTAGTCATTCAGATCGACGAAGCGATCGGCGCCGTCGGGATAGCCCCAGTCGATCAGATAGATATCCAGGCCCAGCTCCAGCAGTCGCCGGATCAGCGAACGATCGGGCTGCAGGTCCATCATGTAGGGGCGGTTGACCAGCGCATAGACAATGAGCACTGGCGGCAGTCTGGCGCTGGGCGCAATGGCACGGTAGTGATAGAGCGTCAGTTTGTCTTCGCGATAGACGGCGTCCTTCTCCGAACAGCCAAAAGTGACACCGGCCGCGGCCTGCAGGGCCTGCAGGCTTTGCGCCAGCTTGCCGTGCAGCTCGGTGATTTCCTGCAGCGGCACACTCATCGCTGCAGTGCCGCCTTCAGATCGCGCAATTGCTTGTGAATGCTGTTGAGCTCGGCGCGCGTCGGTAGATCGAACTGTTTGGCCCATTCCTCCAGCAACTCGCGCTGTGCGCTGCGCAGCTGGCTCATGGAATTGGTGAGTTCGCCCTGCGCCTGCACGAAAGCCGCACCGCGGGCCGCCTGCGCGTAGACCGTCTCGGCCGAGTCGACCCACAGATCGTAGACTTCCTTCATCGAGGCCGGCGGCGCGCCACTCCTGAGCTTTGGGGCCAGCCGCTCGCCCAGCTCGCGTAGTGACTTGCCGATGATGTCGTTCCACTGTCCACTCACCTGCAACTGCGCCTGCGCATAGCGCGCGCCCAGCTGGGCGAGCCGCTGCATCGCTTCCTGGCTCTCGCGCGTCGGTCCGAGCGCCGGCATGCCCGGGATGGTTGCGCTGAAACCTGGCATGGCCATGCCCGGCATGCTCATGCCAGGCATGCTCATGCCCGGCACGCTGCCGGAGCCGAAAGCAAAGGGGTTGGCGCCCATGGCGCCGGCACCACCCCCAGGCGTCCCAAAGGGCGTTGCCACCCACAGGCTCGCGAACTGCTGTTGCAGGCCCCCCAGGCCGTCGGTAAAAACGCGCGCGCGTTGCTCAGGGTCGCTGCTCGAGGCGGCGCGCCCGACCAGATCCCAGAGGGATCGCGACACGCCCAGGTATTGCTCGCATTGACCCAGAAAACGACGCGCGACGTCATCGGCAGCCGCGCCAGCCGCCGCCGGCGGGGCACCGGGCACGGCCGGTGAGCCCGTCGCCTTGGCCCAGGCCGAACCCATTTCGGTCCACTGCCGCAGCAGGTCGGCCTGCGCCTTCTGCATCGCTGCCGCCCAATCGCCCGTGTTCGTCGCTTCCGGTCCCATGTCGCCTCCCGGCATATTTTGTCAGTACGCCCTAATGATGAAATCATACGCTGGCCACGGGGTCCCGTAACCAAAGGGGTAGTGGTGGGCGAGTCAACAGGAGCGAGTCATGAAATTCAAGGCAATCAGCGCACTTGCGGCCGTACTCATACTGGGAAGCGCAGCCGCCTGGCACTGGTGGCCGCGTATCGCGCCGGCGCCGGCGCCACCGCCGGCGGTCGTCGCCCCACTGCCACCGGGTGCCGAAGGTGAGCCGCAGATCGCGAACCCCATGCCCGCTGGCGACACGCCGGGCACGACCAGCGCGCCACTGCCAGCCCTGGGCGAGAGCGATCAGCCCTTCGGCAGCGCCCTGACCCAGCTGCCTGGAGCCGAGACTCTGGGCGCTGTGCTGGTGCCGGAGAATCTGATTCGCCATCTGGTGGCGACCATCGATAACCTGCCGCGTCATAAGCTCGGCATCGAACTGCGGCCGCTGAGGGCAACCCCCGGCACGCTACTCGTGGCTGGCGATGATTTCCGCGCCAGCCTCGAGGCCGGCAACGCCGCTCGGTACGCCGTGCCCATGGCCATCGTGCGTCAGCTCGACCTGGCAGCGCTGGCGCGCCTTTACCAGCGCTACTATCCGCTGTTTCAGCGTGCCTACCAGGACCTTGGCTATCCGCGCGGCTATTTCAATGACCGGCTGGTGGCGGTGATCGATCACCTGCTGGCCACGCCAGTCACCTCGGGCCCGCTGGAGCTGGTACGTCCGAAAGTTTTCTGGGAGTTTGCCGACCCGGAACTGGAGGCACGCTCGGCGGGGCAGAAGCTCATGCTGCGTGTTGGCGCCGACAATGGCACCCTGCTGCGCGCCAGACTGCGCGAACTGCGCGCCCTGGTTGCCGCGTCACCAGCTGCCGCGTCGCCGACGGCGCCTGCCGCAGCACCCGCAGTCACGGCGCCGCGTTGAGCAGATTTGCCGGCGCGTACTGATCCGTCAGCACACGTGCGTTGATGTTCCAGTCCACGCGCTGTGAATAGAGCTCCAGCAGTTCTGCGGGCGCCACTCCCAGGGGCTTGAACGCTGGCGCGAGGCGCGTGGCGTTGGCGCGCAACACTTCCGCTGCCGGCAGTGCACCCAGGCGCGCGAGTATCACGCGATTACCGCGCCGCAGATTGAAAAACCCGCCAAATACCCTGGCGTAGGTCACCGACTCGCTGTCATACAGACGGCTGTTTGAAAAAGTGTTGGCGGCGAGCACTGCTCCGGGGCGCAGGAGCGAGCGCACCTCCCTGAGGAATTCCTCGGTGAGCATGTGCTCGGGAATGTACTGATGATCGTAGGCATCGAGCATGATCAGATCGTAACGGCGCGCACCACGGGCGGTACGCCGCACGAAGCTGCGCCCATCTTCGGTATAGACGTGCATGCGTTCCGTGGCGTGAAATGAAAAATAGTCACCCGCCACGCGCACCACGGCCGGATCGATCTCGACCAGGTCTATCTGCGCCTGCGGCAACAGCCGAGCGAGCGCATGCGGCAGCGAGCCACCGCCCAGACCGATGATCAGCACCTCGCGCGGCTCGGGGTTGAGCAACAGCGCGCCGAGCATCATGCGCGTATACATGAACACCAGCTGGTCCGGTTGCGCCAGATCCATGCAGGATTGCCGGCCGATGGTGCATTGCCTGGTGAAACACAGGCAGCGCGAGCCGGCGTCTTCATAGACCAGGACCTGCCGGTAGAGCGAGCGCTCGGTATGCACCAGACGCAGAGCGCCAGCCGCCCGTGCACCTTCGGCAGCGGCGTCCGGCGGCGCACCCCAGCACAGCAGGGCCAGCAACGCCGCAACTGGCGCCGGTCGGCGCCAGATGCCGAGCGCTCCAATTACCGTCGACATGGCGAGCATGGCCCAGAGAATCTGGTTCACTTCGAAATAGAGTACGAGATAGAAAGAAGTGAGCAGCGTGCCGGCCGCGCTGCCAAAGGTGGAGACAAAATAAAGTCGTCCGGCGTCCAGGCCGGCGCTAGCGCGATCGGCCACCAGCAAACGCACGGCGTAGGGTGAAACCATGCCGGAAATCACCGTTGGCAGCATGAACAGCAGCAACGCCGCGCACAGTGAACCGGCGCGCGGATCATTGAGATGCGCCGACATCGCATCCAGCAGTGCGTCGCCGGCCAGCATGATGGGCGTGGACGCCGCGGCAGCGGCCCATAACAGCAAGCTGAGTCGAGCCAGGCTGGGCCGACTGCGTGACCAATGGCCGCCCAGCAGGTAGCCGAAAGACAGAGCCAGCATGAACACCGTGATGATGGCGCCCCAGACGTAAATGCTGCTGCCAAAATACGGCGCCAGCAGCCGGCCGCCCAGCAGCTCGAGCGCCATGACAAAGAAGCCCGACCAACCGGCCACCAGGTACAACAACAGGCGGTACATGCCGTCAGTTTACCCGCTGCTGCGCGCCGGTGATTGACAGCTGCGCCCGCCAACGCCTACGGTGCGCCGAACCTTTGCATTTTCCGTGAGTCTGCCCATCACTCATGTATGCGTTTATCGCCCAAGCGACCACACGGACGGCTGTGCTGGCGTTGATTCTCGCCGCCAGCGGCTGCAGCGCCCTGGCCACGCAGCCCGGTTCCGCCGGCCAGACCTCGATTATTGCCGGTGACTGGCAGCGCGACGACGCCAGCAGCGACGATTTCGACAGCAAACTGGCGCAGGTGCTGAGGGAGCGGCAGCAGCGATTGCGGGCCCGGCACGGCGCGGGTGCCTCGCGGCGCAACGGCGATGAGCAGGACGGCGGCGGCAACAGCCGCGACCCGCGTTATTTTGACGCACTGGAAATTCCGCAGGAAGAGACTGAACACTTCCGCACACGCATGATCGAGGACCTGCGACCGCCGCATACGCTGCATATTGCGCAGCAGACCGGTGTCGATGCCGTCGAGATGAGGCACGACCGGGAAGCCGCCAGCCGCCGTTACCTTCCCGGCCAGACGGTTTCACGCATCGATGCTACCGGCGCGGCGCAGATCAAGTGCGGCTGGGAGCGGCAGGCCTTTGTGATACGTGCGCAATACGTGCACCGGGCCACGCGCCAGTGGCATTACGAAGTAGAACCTGCCACCGGCATGCTGCTGCTGCGCTTCGAGGTGAATGACCCCGAAATCGGTCACATGAACCTGGTGAGCCGTTATCGGCGCCAGGCGCCGTAGCAGCTGCCCGCGGCGTGCACCGCGACCTTAAAGGGCGGAGTTGTCCAGTTCGCCAGTGCGGATCCGCACCACCCGATCGATTGCGGTAACGAAAATCTTGCCGTCGCCCACCTTGCCGGTGCGGGCCGCCTTGACGATGGCATCGACCACCTGGTCGACCAGATCATCGCGTACGCCGACCTCGACGCGCGTCTTGGGTACAAAATCGACCACATATTCGGCGCCCCGATAGAGTTCGGTATGTCCGCGCTGGCGACCGAAGCCCTTGACCTCGGTTACGGTCATGCCGGAAATGCCAAGCTCGGAAAGCGCCGTGCGCACTTCGTCGAGCTTGAAAGGTTTGATGACCGCGGTGATCAGTTTCATTGCAGCTCCCCAGATCCAGGCATCGTCCGGCCCGGCTATCTTAGCGCATTTGCAGGGCGTATTTGCAGCCCGGTGGTCACCGAACAGGTTTGGGTACAATATACTGCCGCTCGGATCACTGGCCGCGGCATTGCCCACGGCCAAACCTAAGGACCTACTTCTGCTCGCCGCGCAACACCGCAGCCTGGCCTTTGCGCTGGCGCTGGTTACAGCCATTCTCTGGGGGATCCTGCCGCTGGCGCTGCGCGTCCTGCTGCCGGCGATGGACACCTTCACCATCACCTGGTATCGGTTTGGTTCCTCCGCCATCGTGGTCGGCGCATTCCTTGCCCACCGCTCCTCGCTGCCCAACCCATTGAGGCTGGGCACGCTGCTGCGCGCGCTGCTGGTCGTGGCGGTGATTGGCCTGACCATCAACTACACACTGTTCGTCGTCGGTGTACGCCTGACCACGCCGGCCATCGCACAAACCGTTACGCAGCTGTCGAGCATCTTCCTGTTGTTCGGTGGCCTGCTGATCTATCACGAGAAGTTTTCGCCCCTGCAATGGCTCGGACTGGCACTGCTGCTCGGCGGCCTGCTGCTGTTTTTCAATCGTCGCCTGCCGGAAATACTCAGCAGCCACTCTCATCTGGGTGCCGGCGTACTGGTGCTGACTGCGGGCTCGCTGGCCTGGGCCTGCTATGGGCTGGCGCAAAAGCGCCTGCTGCGCGAATACACCTCAGCGCAGATACTCTGGCTGCTGTACGTGGGCGGCTTCGTGCTGTTGCTGCCGCTCGTGCATCCGGCCAGCCTGCTGAGTCTGGACGCAGCCCAGGGCTGGGCGCTGGCATTCTGCTGCTTCAACACGCTCATCGCCTACGGCGCCTACGCCAGGGCCATGAGCCTGGGAGAAGTGACGCGCGTCAGCGCCACCGTGACCACCTCGCCACTGTTTGCCCTGCTGGGCAGCGCCCTGGCCGCGGTCTGGTTGCCGGAGTTCGCCGCCGCAGAGTCACCCAACCTGCTGACGATCGTCGGAGCCTGCGGCGTAGTCGCGGGCTCAGCGGTGTGCGCCCTGGCCCGATCCAGGGCCTGATGGTTGCACAGTGCTTATTATTGCAGACCCCATTTAAACCAAACGCTGACCGGCGACGTCCAAGTCCACAACAGACCACTGATGCGAGCAGCTATTGTGGCCAATGCACAGCTACTGCAATTCCGGGAGCCGACGCCAGGCCCAGGCGAGGATGAGGGCAATCTGCGCGCGGCACGGACCGGTGACGTGCGCGCCTTCGAGTCGCTTTACCGCCGCCATGTGGCGCGCATCTATGCCTTGTGTCTGCGCATGACGGGCCAGCCCGCGCTGGCCGAAGACTGCACCCAGGAGTGTTTCATTTCAGCCTGGCGGGCACTGGCGGGCTTCAAGGCCCAGAGCAGCCTGTCCACCTGGCTGCATCGCATAGCCGTCAACGCGGTGCTGGGGCAGCGCCGCCGCGGCCAGTCAGATCTGGCGAAACTCGCGCTACCGATGGATGAGGCTGCCCTGGCGGTCACCGACAACAGCAGCGCAGGTGGAACTGCCGATATTGAAACCGCGCTCGCGCGCCTGCCGCCCGGGGCACGCGATGTCGTGGTGCTGGTCGGACTGTACGGACACAGTCACGAGGAAGCAGCCGAGTTTCTGGGCATCGCTACCGGCACCAGCAAGGCGCAACTGCATCGCGGCCGGCGGTTGCTGGCTGTGCAACTGGGACTCGCCTGAGAAATACGCATGAGCACTTCCCACGATCGTATCGTTGATGAGGCACTGGCGCAGTTGTCGCGCGAACAGGCACCGGGGCGCGAGCTGTGGCCGGCCATCGCGCTCGCCATGCACGGGGATGGGCCGGCTGCGAATTCCGTGGAGCGTGTCAGCAGATCGCCCTGGCCGACCGCCATGGCAGCCAGCCTGGCGCTGGCCGCACTGCTCGGCGCCCTGACGTGGTCGGTGTGGCACACCGCGGCACCTCCACTGCTGGCCACGGGGCCGCTGCCGGGCAACGCAACTGCCGCTCGCCCCGTCAGCTTCGGTCTGCCCCAGGATGCCGGCTACCTGGCGGCACGCGCCACACTTGAACGCACTTTTGCCGAACGCCTGACGATGCTGGCGCCGCCCACGCGCGCGCGCGTGCAAAGCGATCTGGAAATCATTCGCAAGGCGAACGCGGACATTCGCGATGCCCTGGCGCAGGACCCTGCAAGCCCGCTGCTGCTGCAACTGCTGCGCAGCACCTGGCAGCAGGAGATCAATCTGTACACCACCGTGGCTCATGCCACCGACACCCTGCTGATGAGGAGAAGCTGATCATGACGGAACAATCATTGTCTCGAACCTACCTGCGGTGCGCCCCGCTCGCCGTTCTGCTGTGCGCCACGGCGCTCCCGGCGCTGGCAGCCACGCGCAGCGTGGACCAACACCAGAGCGCCGATCCGGCCGGCACCGTGGAAATCGTCAATGTTTCTGGCGCGGTTGAGGTTGCCGGCTGGGATCAGGCCGTAGTCGCCGTGAGCGGCACGATCGGTGAAAAAGTCGAGCGGGTCGAAGTCACCGGCTCAGGCGCGCGCGTGACCGTGCGGGTGGTGCTGCCCAAGGGCAGCTTCCATCACGATCAAGGCGACGCGCACCTCAGGGTGCAGGTGCCGCGCAGGAGTGCGCTCGAGGTTTCACTGGTCAGCGCCGACCTGCGCGTGGGTGGTGTCAGCGGCGATCAGCACCTGCAGACCGTGAGTGGTGATATTAGCGGCGAGGCCGGTGGCAATCTGCAGGCGAACACCGTCAGCGGTGACGTACACCTGGAAGCGCACGATGCCACATCCATACGCATCAAGACGGTCAGCGGCGACGCCACTCTTAGTGGTGGCACCGGCGATATCAACGTCGAGTCGGTGAGTGGCGACGCCCACCTCATGCTGGGAGTAATGCGCCAGGCACATTTTGAAAGTGTCTCTGGCGACCTGAATATCGTCGGCGCGCTCGACGCCGGCGGTCAGCTCGAGGCCTCGACCGTGAGCGGTGACGTAAACGTCAGCTTCAGCGCTGCGCCGGACGCTGATATCGATGTGCAGTCATTCAGCGGCGATATCAGTAACTGCTTCGGCCCCAAAGCGGTCGAACAACAGTATGGACCGGGCAGCCGCCTCAGCTTTCGCAGTGGCAAGGGCGGCGGCCACGTGCACATCGACACCAAGAGTGGCGACGTCGGGTTGTGCACCAAGAAGTAGTGATCAGGGCCGCTAGGCGCCCGCCGACAGGCAGTTCTTCATATAACTCTGGCGATTCGCGCCACGCAACCCGTTGGCCTTGGCACCGGTCGAGCAGGTTGCCATTTTCTGCTGTTGGGGCGTCAGCGTTTTGGCGGGCGCGGCAACTTCGCCGTTCGACAGGCAGCCTTTCATGAAAGTCCTGCGCGCATCGCCATTGAGCGTCTGCTGTTTGGCTTGAGCTGAGCAAGCCTTCATCCTGTCGTTCTGGGAGTTTGCGGCCTCGGCGCTGATGGCGGCCGCGCACAGCAGGATGGCAAGTATTGAACCACGTGTGGACATGAATCCCCCTCAGGGTGTTGCGGTGAAGGTCGACAAGCCATTGTGCCAGCGCGGCCGACCCCGGTGCCAAAGGAATAGGCAATTCCCGCAAGCGGAAAGTTCCCGTACAGCAGCCTGCATATCAGCGATCACCCTCGTGATCGATACGCACCTGGCTTGCCGTCACCAGATCGCCGGTCGCCGTGCCGCGCACTTCGACCACCTGGCCCGGGGCCTGGGCAAAGAACTCGGCGCTGGTCATGCTCATGTGGTCTTCGACGCCCCCGAAGCTGGCGTTGCTGGCATCAACCGCCACGCCCAGGATCCGGAACTGCGGCTCGCTACTGGCCCTGAACGGTCCGCGCACCTCAACCTCGGTGCCCGGCGCTACACGCTCCAGACGCCGGGCCAGTAGTTTGCCACTGGCGGCTGGAGATTCAAACCCGCGCACCAGCACGTTGTCGCCGACACTGACGTCTTTGAGCGTGAACATCTGGATGTGCGCACTGCTCTTGTCCTCAAAGCGCGTCCCGGCATCAACCGCAATATCAACGCCGAGTACTCTGAGCGTGTTGCCATTGGGGTCGACCGCCTCGACTGTGGCTTCCAGCGCGATGACTGCGACGTGATCGATTTCCACCAGGTCGGCGACCAGCACCTTGTTGGCGTCGAGCGTGCCACGCACTTCAATACGGGCATTCATCGCAATATCGCTGACTGTGCCGCCCTCAAATACCGTGCTTGCGGTCGTGGTTACTGGCGCGCCATTGACATCGAAATCGCTGGCCGACGCAAAACGCGTCACCAACCCTTCCTGTTCAACGCGCTCACCGTCGCCGGCCTCGCTGCGCTCTGTGTCAGCGCGCTGCACCGTGGTTGCGGTGAGTGTCACGCTCGCGGCGTCGAACAGCGTGCCGCGCACGATCACGACGTCGGTGTCGGCTGGCTGGCTGGGGGCGAAACCGTCCAGCGACGCGGTGCTGAACTCGACCTTGAGCGCGTTGATCATGAAGGTGTGCGCCGTGGCATCCAGATGGGCCACCGTACCCAGCACCTGCAGGGCTTCGCCGGCTTCGGCCCGGCCAATGCGCGTCGCCGTGATTACGCCACTGGCATCGGCCAGGCCGCTCACTTCAATGAGATCATCGGCGAGCAGACCACTCAGGTCGCCCGGTACGATGCTGGCCGCAAAAGAAGTGTTGGCCGTGACGATCACCTCCTGGCCCAGCACAGTCAGGGTGTTGGCGGCGACATCGATGGTCGCGGCAGGGCCGACCACATTGTCTTCCACGTCGACGCTCTCGGCGCTGCCCTGGCCACTGGCCCGGTCCTGCCTGCCATGCACCAGCGCAATCTCACCGACGGCCAGCGCTGACTGCGTGACGCTCTTACCGTTCTTTTGCAGGCGTGCCGCCGTGACGTCATAGCGCACGCCGTTGACAAACACGCTGCCAAACGCGGTGATGACACCCGAAGTGGCTACGCCGACTGAATTGCCCGCGTTGCCGCCAGACATTGATCCACCACCACATGCGCCCAGCGCCAGCACCGCAGCCAATGCGACTATCCTGATTTTCATGATCGACACTCCTGTAAGCGGAACCGGCGCGAATGCCGGCAACGATCTGTCGATCAGCATCACAGCAGTGAGGCCAGCAGCGCTCAACGTGTCGCAGTGACAACACTGTGTGCCCGCAACGACAGGCAGGAAAATGAACCGCTGACAGCGCGAAGGGAACGCGTGCGGAAGCGCCTCGGAGTGGCCAGATTTCTTTAACATAACTCAGAAATCGACAAATCTTCTCCCCCCTTGAACCGGGGAGAGCTGCTTCGGGACTAACGCTGGTGTGAGATTTTGCGCTTGCAGACCAGCGCAGCTTTTCGGCTGTTTTGCTGCATTTCCTACTCTCGTCTACTGACTAACCCCCGCATACAGGGGCCTTCCCGGCTGTTAGTTTGATTCTTAGGGATTTCTTAACACGCCGGGGGAACTGACTATGACCGCCATCCACCCAATTTCTGCGTCTTGGGGGCGCGGACAGTGGCACGCACTGCTTGCAGTAGCGGCACTTGTGACCACTACGCCGGCCAGTGCGCTTCCCAGTTACGCGCAGCAGACCGGCCTGCCCTGCACCCAATGCCACAGCATCGGCTTTGGCCCGGCGCTCACCGCTTACGGCCGGCAGTTCAAGCTCAACGCCTACGCGCTGGGCAATCACAACAAGAGCGTGCCGCTGGCGCTCATGGCGGTGCTGTCCGATACGCACATCAGCAGCGATTTTCCCGAGGCGCCGGAACGCTACAGCACCAATGACAATTTCACGCTGGATGAGCTTACCGGCTTCTATGCCGGCCGCATCGGCAGCCATGCCGGCGGCTTTATCGAGGTGTCCTATAGCGGCGTCGAGCGGCACACCGCCTGGGGCGCAGTCGATGTGCGCTACGCGCGCGCCTTTGAACTCGGCGGCCACGGGATCGTCGGCGGCGTCACGGTCAACAACAACCCGACCGTCTCGGACCTGTGGAATTCAACCTCGGTCTGGAGCTTCCCCTACACCGGCTCAGGCCTTGCGCCCACACCCGGCGCCGTACCGGTCATATTCGATGGCATCTCCGAGACCGTGCTCGGCCCGACATTCTACGCCATGATTGACGATCGCCTGTACCTTGAGGCCGGTGGCTATCGCAGCCTTTCGGACAGCCTGCTCGACAATGTTGGTCTGAGCGCCGATGCCAACTCGCACCTCAAGGGCGTCGCGCCCTACTGGCGTGCCGCGCTGCAGTTCACCAACGGCCCACACTACTTCTCGTTCGGCCTGCTGGGCCTGAATGTCGAGCAGCAACCTGACCAGGCCTCGCCGGAAACCAATCGCTTCAACGATTTCGGCTTCGATGCGACCTATCAGCACACGGCCGCGGACGCCAGCAATCTGCAGGCAAATCTTTCCATCGTGCACGAATCACGGCATCTGAATGCCGCCTTGAGTGCCGGCGAAGTGGCCGACGCTTCGGGAACCCTGGACAGCCGCAAACTGGATGTCACCTGGACCTACAAGCAGACCTGGGTGGCTGGTGGTGGCATTTTCGATACCACGGGTAGCGGCGACACGGTGCTGTACGCGCCGGGCGAACTGGAAGGCAGCAACAGCGGCACACCCGACAGCCGTGGCTATCAACTGCAGTTCGAATACGTGCCGTTTGGCAAGCTCGATTCAGTGTACCGGCCGTGGCTGAACCTGCGCGTTGGCCTGCAATACACGGCCTACACGCGCTTTAACGGCGGTGGTTCAAACTACGACGGTTTCGGCCGCAGCGCCGGCGACAACAACACGCTGTTCGGTTTCCTGTGGGTGGCCCTGTGAGCGCGCCGGTTTGCAAGGCGTGCTGGCCGCTACCCTTGTCGCTGGCGCTGCTGGTCATCTCCGGGGTTGCGCAGGCGGGCAACTGCCATCTGAGCATCGACGCCAATGATCTGATGCAGTTCAATGCGCGCGCGCTCCAGATCGATCCGGACTGCAAGGACATCCAGCTGACGCTCAGACATGTCGGCAAGCAGCCGGCGCACGTGCTCGGTCACGACTGGGTGCTGGCCCGCAGCTCGGACGTCGCGGCGCTCTCCAGCGCCGGCATCGCTGCCGGCCTTGAAAAGGGTTATGTGCCGCAGGGTGATCAGCGCGTTATCGCCTCCACCAGGGTGGTCGGTGGTGGCGAGGAAACGACCGTCACCTTCAGCGCGGCGTCGCTGGTGCCGGGCGTAGATTACAGCTACTTCTGTTCTTACCCCGGCCACGCCACGTTCATGCGTGGCCGCCTGCTGCTGGCTGACAGGACCAAGCTGGCCGTCAACCGCTGAGCGCTGCGCCGCTGGGGCCGCCCAGCGACTCGCCACAGCCGCAGGGCTGCCGGAACTGGGTTTCCGGCGGCCCCGCTGTCATAATCCTACCCGGCAGCCGACCCGTTTCGGCGTTTTCCTGCAACTTTTCCCCCAGGCGCGCGTTGTGCATGTAACAGATGACACCGCAGTGCAAGCCCCCTCACAGGAAAGCCCCAGCCCGGCAGAATTCACGACTTTTATGCGCAGCTATCAGAACATGGTTTATTCCACCGCCGCGCGCCTGACGGGCGACGCCACCCAGGCCGAGGACATTGCGCAGGAGGTGTTCCTGCGGGCGCACCGGAATTTCGGGCAACTGCGCGACAACCCGCGCGCGCCCGGCTGGCTCAAGACGGTAGCCACCAATCTTACGCTCACGCACCTGACCCGCTATCGCAAACGCTGGGTCTTCTTCTCGCAGCTGCAGAGCGGCGATGAAGGCGCCGAGGAGACCGAGCTCGATTTTCCGGCGGAGGAATCGGTGTTCGTCGACGTCGAGGCCGAGGAGCGTCAGACGCAGATAGAGACCGCTCTGTCGCGCCTGCCCGATCATCAGCGTATCCCGCTGGTGCTCTATCACTTCGAAGAGCTGCCGTATGAAGACATCGCCACCCGCTTGCGGGTCTCGCTGCCAAAGGTAAAGACCGACATTCATCGCGCACGACAGGCCCTGGTACGCATTCTGGCGCAACAGGGCATCAATGCTACCGAGCTGGATTCCTGAGGGACGCCCACATGGCTAGAACTCAAGCTGATGCCGATCGCCTCGAGAAGCTGGTGCACGCGGCGCTGCGCAAGCTGCCGCCGCTCCAGGCGCCGGCCACACTCGAAGCGCGCGTGTTCGGCGAACTTGCCCGCCGCGAAGCGCTCCCCTGGTGGCGGCAGGGCTTCGGTCGTTGGCCACTGGCTGCGCGTCTGCTGTTCGTGCCGCTCTCGGCCGGCTGCATGAAACTGGCATTCCTGGGCATCGCGGCGTTCGGTTCGATGCTCAACGCCGCCCAGCAGACCAGCGTCGTGAGCAGCGTGCAAAACCGCTGGCAGGCGCTGAGCGGGGCCGTGCAGTCGCTGCAATCGCTGGGCACGCTGGTGGTGCGCGAAGTGCCGCAGCTGTGGATCTATGGCGCCGCGGGCATGGCATTGCTCCTCTACGTGGCGCTGTTTGGCATCGGTGCCGTGGCCTTTCGCTCACTGCTACTCACTCCGAATCTTCCCGGTAGAACATCATGAACAAGACCTCGCTTTTCTTAACGTCATCGCTCGCTGGCCTGTTGCTGTTCGGTGCGCCACAAGCGCTAAACGCCAGCGTGGCGACGCCGGACGTCACCAAGAAAATAGTCATCACCGCGACCTTGCATGACAGCAAGCAGGACGCGGCCGACAAGGCGGCTATCGACGCCGACGCTGCCGATTCCGACGACAGCAGGGATTCGGGCCACGAGGCGAAAGCGGGCAGCGACAACGCCGTTGTTTCCATCGGGCACGATTCAAATCTGGCCAGCGGCGAGCACGCCGCTGCCGTGGTCTCGGTTCTGGGCTCATCCACCAGCGCTGGCGAAGTCGACGCAGCCGTGGTCTCGGTGCTCGGCAATACCCGTGTGACCGGGCCGGTAGGCGAGGCCGCCGTGGCCGTGCTGGGCAGCACCAGCGTCGACAGCAAGGTCAAGGGCGAGGTCGTGGCCGTGTTTGGCGACGTTGAGCTCGGCCCGAACGCCGACGTGGGCGGCGATGTGGTCGTCGTCGGCGGCACGCTGCACCGCGATCCGGCGGCGATTGTTCACGGCAATGTGCAGCAGGTCGTGCTGTTTGGTGCGGGCGGTCACCTCGAGTGGCTGCACACCTGGGTGAAGCATTGCCTGGTCTATGGGCGGCCACTGGCCATCGCACCGGGACTGGGCTGGGCCTGGGGCTTCGCATTCACTTTCTTCGCCCTCTACCTGTTGATTGCCCTGCTGTTCCCGAAAGGCATCGAGCAGTGCGTACGCACCATGGAAGAGCAGCCCGGGCGCAGCGTGCTGGCGAGCATTCTTACCGTGCTGGCCAAGCCCATCGTTTTCGTGCTGCTGGTCGTCACTGTCATTGGCATTGCGCTGGTGCCATTTCTGGCCCTGGGACTGTTCGTGGCCGGCCTGTTTGGCAAGGCCGTCGCATTGGCATGGATTGGTCGCCGAATCCTGGGCGTCGCCCGCGCTGGCGCTACCCGCCCGCCAGTGCTCTCGGTACTGATCGGCGGCGTGGTGGTGCTGTTGCTCTATATGGTGCCCGTGCTCGGCTTTGTGCTGTACAAGACGCTCGCCATCCTGGGCCTGGGAATCGTGGTCTACACGCTGATACTGAACTCACGCGGCGCACGTGAAGCGGCGGCAGCGGCGCGCAGCGCTGCGACGCCGGACACCGGCGCAGCAGCAGCCATGGCGAGCCCTGATGCGTCGACGGCAGCAGGCCCGGGCACGGCAGAGCCGGCCGCTACGCCGGCCGCAGCGGCGCCCGCCACGGCCGCAGCGCCATCGGCCAATGCCTCCATGGAGCGTGCCGGATTCTGGATCCGCATGACGGGGCTGGCGCTCGATGTAATCATCGTCGCTATCGCCTGCGCTATCCTGCCGTTCATCGATTTCGATGGGCCACACAAAGGCTTCCTGGTGCTGCTCGCCGGCTACGCGGCGCTGATGTGGAAGCTCAAGGGCAGCACCATCGGCGGCTTCATCTGCCGTCTGCAGGTCGTGCGACTCGACGGCCGCGCCATCGACTGGCCCACCGCCGTGGCCCGCGCGCTGGGTTGCTTCCTGTCACTGGTGGTCGCAGGGCTCGGGTTTCTGTGGATCGTGTTCGATGCCGACCGGCAGTCGTGGCACGACAAGATTGCCGGCACGGTGGTAGTGCGGGTGCCGAGGGGTGCGTCGCTGGTTTGAGGGCGGCGACGCGACGCTGCCCTGCTCCTGGTAGCCCCTCACAGCCGTCAATAAATTTCCCTGCCAACCGTCTATCTTGGTATGAACCCCACTCTTGCCCGGCCCCGGGGATTGATTGACGACAACGAGCGGATCGCCGCGGCCGTCGCCGCCCAGGCTCCACGACTACGGGCCTTTGTACGCCGCCAGGTGACGGATCTGGCGGAGGTCGAGGACATCGTCCAGGACACTTTTGCACAGCTGGTCGCGGCTTACCGGCTGATGGAACCCATTCAGCATGTGGCCGCCTGGCTGCAACGGGTCGCCCGCAACCGCATCATCGATCGCTTTCGACGCCGCGCCCACCAGCCTTCGCTGATTGACGATGTCGCCGTCGGCGCCTCGGACGTGCTGGAAACCTGGCTGGCGCCTGCCGCATCTGGCCCAGAAGCCAGTTACGTGCGCGAAGTGCTCGCGGAAGAACTCATGGCCGC
>JBAVRE010000279.1:0-10589 GCA_049694695.1 Steroidobacteraceae bacterium
TGATGCGCGTGGCGGCGAAATTCCGGCGGCGTCACTGCCAGCAGCCGGTCTTCCACCGCGCGTGGCGTACGACCGGGGGCCAGCCCGGTGCGATTGGCAACCCGGAAGATATGCGTATCGACGGCAATCGTAGCCTGGCCGAACACCGTATTGAGCACCACGTTGGCAGTCTTGCGGCCGACGCCCGGAAGCGCTTCGAGCGCCGCGCGTTCGGCGGGCACCTGGCCCTCGTGCAGCTCGAGCAGCATGCGCGTGGCGGCGAGTATGTACCTGGCCTTGCTGTTATATAGACCGATGGTGCGGATATGCTTCTTGAGTCGCGCGAGGCCGAGTTTCATCAGTGCCGCGGGGTCGGGCGCTACCTTGAACAATTCAGCCGTGGCGGCATTGACGCTGCGATCCGTGGCCTGGGCCGACAGTATCACCGCCACCAGCAGCTGCCATGGCGTGGCGTACATCAGCTCAGTGCGTGGCTCGGCATTGGCCGCGCGCAGTGCGCCATAGAAACGGCGAATCGCTGCAGGCGTCATGGGCGTGGTTCATCCGCAGCGGAGCTGCCTTTGAGTGCAGTCAGTTCGCGGGCCCGTTCCTGTGCCTGGGTGATGCGCCGTTGCTCATGGGCGGCAAAGCGCAGGCGATTGTCCACAGCCGTTGGCGTCGGCGCCGGATCAGGCCAGGGCAGCATGTGGATGCAGTCGACCGGACAGGCGGGCAGGCACAGTTCGCAACCCGTGCACCAGCTGGCGATGACGCTGTGCAGCTGGCGTGAGGCGCCCAGGATGGCATCGACCGGACAGGGGGGCAGGCAACGCGCACAACCTATGCAGGCCTCAGGGTCGATCCATGCGAGACGTGGTGGCGCTTCAATGCCGTGCTCAGGATTCAGGGGCAGGGCGGGACGCTGCAGCAGCCGGGCGAGCCGGTCGATCAGTGCGGCGCCGCCCGGTGGGCATTGGTTGAGCAGAGCGCTGCTTTCAGCCAGCGCCTGCGCGTAGGGACGACATCCGGGAAAGCCGCAGCGCGCGCACTGGGTCTGCGGCAGCAGCGCATCGATGAGTGCGGGATCAATGATCATGGAATCGACGGGCGGCATCGCTACTCCAGTGGCACAATGCGCGCTGATTTCAGGGGAAGTGACCGCTCGCCATGCTGCGCAATCTTACGCCGACTGTCCGTGCGATTCTGATCGCCAATCTGCTGATATTCGCCGCCCAGTTCGTGGTCGCGCCGGAAGCGCTGCTGCGCCTGGCGCTCTGGCCACTGCACAGCGCCAATCCTGCCGACAGCCTGCCGTTCCGACCCTGGCAACTGTTGAGCTATGGCTTCGTGCATTTCGAGTTCTGGCACCTGTTTGCCAACATGTTCGCGTTGTACATGTTCGGTTCGGATGTCGAGCGCCTGCTGGGCAGTCGGCATTTCCAGATATTTTATGTGGTTTGCGTAGTGGGCGCTGCGCTGGCGCAGGAACTGGTGACGGCGACGCTGCATGTGACGACCGGGCCGACGGTGGGCGCTTCGGGCGGCATTTTCGGCCTGCTGTTGTGTTTCGGCATGGCTTTTCCGCAGCGCCAGCTGATGCTGTTGTTTCCGCCCATTCCCATGCCGGCCTGGCTGTTCGTCACGCTCTACGGCGTGCTTGAACTGTTCCTGGGCGTGTTCAGTCTCAATCAGGGCGTGGCGCACTTCGCGCACCTGGGAGGGATGGCTGCGGGGTTTCTGCTGATCATGTACTGGCGAGCCCAGGCCCGCTCGCGCCGCCGCTAGGGCCTGTCAACAGGCCCTGGATCAGCTGACTTTCATGCCGGGCGCCGCGCCCGAATCGGGCGCCAGCAGAAATACGCCGCCATCCGCGCCGCTGGCGCACAGCACCATGCCGGCTGAGACTCCGAAGCGCATCTTGCGCGGTTCGAGATTGGCCACCACGATCAGCAGCCGGCCAACCAGTTGTTCAGGCGTGTAGTGTGCACGGATGCCGGAAAAGACGTTGCGCTGGCCCTCGCCCAGATCGAGCGTGAGCTGCAGCAGCTTGTCGGAACCCTCGACTCCACTGGCGGCGAGCACCCTGGCAACTCGCAGATCGAGGCGCGCGAAGTCGTCGATTTTTATGGGCCCGGGGTTGGCCCTGGGAGCCGCGGCAACGGCCACCACCGCTGGCGCCGCCGGCACCGGCACCGCCGGGACTGCCGGCACGCCCGTCGCCGAGGCCACCAGCCGGGCCACTACCGCCGGATCAAGCCGTGTGGCCAGGGCCTGGTAGGGCGCCAAGGGCGTATCGAGCAGCGGTTTGCCAACCTCGCCCCAGGCCGTGAGCGGCGCGCCCAGAAATTTGCCCGCCGCTACCGCCATTTGCGGCAGCACCGGCGCCAGGTAAGTCATCAGCACGCGAAACATATTGATGCCCTGCGTGGCGATGGCGCCAACCTGCGCAGCCTGCGCCGGATCACGGGCCAGCGCCCAGGGTTTGTGCCGATCAATGTACTGGTTGGCGCGATCAGCCAGATTCATGATCTCGCGGATCGCGGCCGAGTATTCGCGTTGCTCGTACAGCCCGGCAATGCTCTCGCCCGCAGCGGCAAACTGCGCGTACAGTTCCGGGTCGGGCAGCGATGCCGCCAACCTGCCGCCACCGCGCTCGATGAAACCAGCGCAGCGACTGGCGATGTTGACCAGTTTGCCGACCAGGTCGGAATTGGTGCGCGCCAGAAAATCGTCGAGACTCAGATCGATGTCTTCGATGCCGCTGGTAAGCTTGGCGGCAAAGTAATAACGCAGCGGTTCGGCCGGCAGGCAGTCGAGATAGTGACGCGCGGTAATGAAGGTACCGCGCGATTTCGACATCTTCTGGCCGTTGATGGTCAGAAAGCCGTGCACGCACACCCCGGTGGGGCGGCGCAGGCCCGCGCCATGCAGCACCGCCGGCCAGAACAGCGTATGGAAATAGCTGATGTCCTTGCCGATGAAGTGATACAGCTCGGTGGCTGTTTCGGATTTCCAGTAGTGGTCGAAATCGAGTCCACGCCGGGCGCATAAGGCCTGGAAGCTGGCGATATAGCCGATCGGCGCGTCGAACCAGACGTAAAAGAATTTGCCCGGTGCGCCGGGAATTTCAAAACCAAAGTAGGGCGCGTCGCGCGAGATGTCCCAGTCCTGCAGGCCGGCCGCAAACCATTCATCGAGTTTGGCGCGCACCGCCACCTGCAGCCGGCCGCTCGCCAGCCAGTCGCGCAGCATCTGATCAAATGCGCCGAGTTTGAAAAACAGGTGCTCGGATTCGCGCCACACGGGCGTGGTATTGCTGAGCGTCGAGACCGGCTCGATCAGCTCGGCCGGTGAATAGGTGGCGCCACAGACCTCGCAACTGTCGCCGTACTGGTCGGCGCTCTTGCAGCGCGGACAGGTGCCGCGCACATAGCGATCGGGCAGAAACATGCGCGCCTGCTCATCGTAGGCCTGGCGTACCGCACGACGCGTGATGTAGCCGCCGGCCTGCAAGCGCGCATAGAGCTCGTCGCACAATTTCCGGTTTTCTTCGCTGTGGGTCGAGTGGAACTGGTCGTGAGCGATCAGCAGCTGCTGATAGTCGCGCCGGTGTTCAGCGGCGCTGGCGGCAATCAACTGCTCAGGGGTAACGCCGTCCTGCTGGGCGCGGATCATGATCGGCGTGCCGTGAGTGTCTTCGGCACACACGAACAGGCAGTCGTGGCCGCGCAGCCGCTGAAAGCGCACCCAGATATCGGTCTGCACCGCTTCGATGACGTGGCCGAGGTGCAGCGGGCCGTTGGCGTAGGGCAGCGCGTGGGTAACCAGGATCTGACGCGCCATCAATCGGCGCCCTTGAATTCTTCGAACCTGGCCTTGTTGATGCCTTTCTTGTAGGCCTCGGCGCCGGTGATCAGGCCCTGATCGAGCAGCTGCTGGATCGCCATGTCCATGGTCCGCATGCCCAACGCGCCGCCTGACTGCATGACGGTTTCAATCTGATCGAGCTTGCCCTGGCGAATCAGATTGGCGGAGGCTGGTGTGTTGATGAGAATTTCGAGTGCCGCGACCCGCCCCTGGCCATCGGCGCGCTGCAACAGCTGCTGCGAGACGACGCCACGCAGCGAGGTCGAGAGCATGGTGCGCACATGCGACTGCTTGTCGGCCGGGAAAGCATTCACCATGCGATCGACGGTGGGTGCAGCGCCGTTGGTGTGCAGTGTGGCCATCACCAGGATGCCCATCTCGGCCGCGGTGATGGCGGTGCTCATGGTTTCCAGGTCGCGCAGCTCGCCCACCAGGATGACGTCGGGGTCTTCACGCAGTGCCGAGAGCAGTGCCGAGGAGAAGCTGGGCGTGTGGGCGCCGAGTTCGCGCTGGCTGATGAGGCAATTGTGGCGCGGGTGCACAAACTCGATTGGATCTTCAATGGTCAGGATATGGCCCTTGATGCGCTTGTTGATGTCATCGATCATCGCGGCCAGCGAAGTTGATTTGCCGGAGCCGGTCTTGCCGGTCACCAGGATCAGGCCGTTGGTGGCGAGGCACAGCTGGCGCACCGCGGCCGGCATCTTGAGCTGATCCAGCGTCAGGGCGCTGGAGGGAATGGCGCGAAACACTGCTCCCATGCCCGCCAGCTGGCGCAGCACATTGACGCGAAAGCGCCCTTTGCCTGGCAGGGTGTAGGCGAAATCCGCGCCGTCGTGCTGCTCGAAGCGCTCGATGGCCTTGCGCGGCATGATCTCGTAGAGCGCCTGCTTGACCGCGTCGGCGCTCAGGACTTCCTGCTGCAGGGGCGCCAGGTCGCCATAGCGCCGTACCCGTGGCGGATCGCCGGCGATGAAATGCAGATCCGAGCCCTTGCGACGGACTATCTCTTCGAGGAATGCATCGATTTGCGCCATGGTGCGTCGCTGCTGCTATCAGGACGCCGGCGCGGCCGGCGCGGCCGGCGCGGCGTCGGCCTTGGGCAGCATCGAGGTGTCGGTCACGAACTTCTGCAGCAGGCGCTTTTCAGTGGCATAGCCGAAGGCATCGTCCGGATCTATCTGGCGCGCCGTGACCGCCGCCAGCAGGGCCTGATCGAACATCTGCATGCCGAATTCCTTGCCGGTCTGCAGCTGGCTGGGCAGCTGATGGGTCTGATCGGTCAGGATCAGTTTGGCGATGGCCTTGGTCATGATCATCACTTCGCAGATCGCGCGCCGTCCGCGGCCATCGTGGGTCTTCACCAGGATCTGGGTGATGACCGCCAGCAGGCTCTGCGACAGAAAGCTCTTGGTCTGTTCGCGCTCTTCGGCGGGCAGGGCATCGATCATGCGATCAATGGTCTTGACCGCGCTGGTCGTGTGCAGGGTGCCGAGCACCAGATGCCCGGTCTCGGCCGCAGTCATCGCCATGCGGATGGTGTCGGCGTCGCGCAGCTCGCCGACCAGGATGACATCCGGATCCTCGCGCATCGCCGCGCGCACGCCCTCGGCGAAACTGGGGATGTGGGTGCCGAGCTCGCGCTGAATCACCTGGCTCTGCTTGCTGTGATGGACGAATTCGATCGGATCCTCGAGGCTGATGATATTGACCTTGCGAGTGCGATTGAGCAGATCGATCATCGCCGCCAGGGTGGTTGACTTGCCGGTGCCGGTCGAGCCGGTGACCAGGATCATGCCCTGGTGATAATCGCACAGCTTCTTGACCACCGGCGGCAGGTTCAGCGATTCGAGCGTTGGGACCTCGGCCGGAATCGCCCGGAAGGTGGCGCCGACACCGGTATCCTTGCGAAACACGTTGACGCGAAAACGCCCGCCTTCGGCCGAAATGTAGGAAAAATCGAGGTCGTGGCCGCGGGCGAAGTGATCGATCTGGTTCTGCGTGAGAATCTCGTTCACATAGCTTTCGAGCTCGGTATCGCGCAGATCGCGGAACTTGATCGCTACCAGATCGCCGTGCATGCGCAGCATCGGCGGCACGCCCACCGCCAGGTGGATGTCGGAGCAGCCCTGCTGGGTGCCAAGTTTGAGGAATGCATCGATACGCGCCACGGACGACCTCGCCTTTAAATGAGCTTCTGCAGGGCAGCGCGCAATTCTTCCATATTCTGGAAGCGTTTGGTCTTGTCTACGGCCATGGCGCGGACAATAAGATCGCTGAGTTCCGGGGCCAGCGCCGGGTTGACTTCGCGCGGCGGCTTGGCGCGCCCCTGCACATGCTGGTACATCACCGACATGTGATCGCCACGTGAATAGGGTGGTACGCCGGTGAGCATTTCGTAGAGCATGACACCAATCGCGTAAACGTCGGCCCGTTCATCGACCTTCTTGCCGAGAATCTGCTCGGGCGCCATGTACTTGGGGCTGCCGATGACATAGCCGGTCTTGGTCAGCTGGGTATCGCCCTCGCGGTGCGCGGCGGCCACGCCGAAATCGACGATCTTCAGCAGGCCGGCATCGTTGATCAGCACGTTGGCGGGTTTCAGGTCACGGTGCACGATGCCCACCTGGTGCGCGACGATCATGCCGGTGCACATATCGATGCCGAACTGCAGCGCGCGCTTGAGGGGCATTGGCTTTTCGTTGACGATCTCCGAGCCGAGCGTGTGCGAAGCGAAATACTCCATCGAGATGGCGTAGTTGCCCTGGATCGACAGGAAATCGTAGATCCGGATCACGTTCGGATGGGTAATCTTGCGTGAATAGCGCAGCTCGTGGACGAAGCGCTTCATTACTTCCTCGTCTTCGGCCACGTTCGGGTTCAGGAATTTCAGGATCAGTCGCTCATCGACCACCGTGTCTTCCATCAGCAGCACTGTGCCGAAGGCGCCCTTGCCGATGCGCTCGATGTACTTGTAGCGGCCTTCGATCATGTCGCCCGGGTTGAGCGTGGCGATGTCGAGGCGCTGCGCCGTGGAGGCGGCGGCCTGCTGCAGCGCCTGGGCGATTTCCTTTTCCGGAATGAGCAGCGTATGCGCCGCCGGGGCGACCTTGTTGCCCGGTGGCCGCGGCATCTGACTGCCCGAGGCATTGCGCGAACCGCTGGCACCCAGCGCCTGCACGCCCGAGGAGAAGCGCACCTCGATCTCGGTGAGCGCGCGCTGTGCCGCCAGCGCCAGGGTCTGGTCGCTGTTGGTGCTGAACGGCTCGAGCTGGACGCGGATCTGCTCGGCCTGCGCCTCGCTGGCCAGTTTGCCCAGGGCCTGAATGGCTTCGACGCGGATTTCCTTTTCGCCACGGGCCAGCAGTGGGGCCAGCAAAGCTACGTTTTCCGAGCTGCCGAGCTTGCCAATGGCGCGCACCACCACCGGCAGGGCGCGCGCCACGCCGCTCTTGAGCATCTCGGTGAGTCGCGGCATGGCCTGGGCATCGCCAATTTCCGCCAGCGCATCCACCGCCCGCTCACTCACCCACCAGTCGGCGTCCCGGGTGGCGTCGATCAGGTGCTTGACGGCGCGTTCGTCCTTGGTCTGGTTGAGGATCTCGATCGCGGCACGGCGGATGTCTTCATCCTTGTCGCGGGCCAGCTCCAGCACCGCATCGATGACCTTGGGTCCGCCGATTTTGCCGAGCGCATCGCCGGCGCGTGAGCGCACCCACCAGTCATCGTCCTTGATGGCTGCCAGCAGGAATTTCACCGAGTTGGCATCGCCCACTTCGTTGAGCACTTCGACCGCAGCGCGCCGGGCGTATTCATTTTCATCCTTGAGCACCGGCACCAGATGGCGGATGGTCTGCGGATCGCGCGCCTTGATCAGCACTTCGACGGCGCGGTTCTGCACCTCGATTTCCGGATCGCGCAGCAGCGCGCACAGACGTTCGATCTCCATCGGTCCGTCCTGGCGGGCCAGGGCGGCCAGGGCGGCGGCGCGTATGAATTTATTGGGATCGTTGATCTGCGTATGCAGCGCGACGCGCACGTCGGGGCGATTGAAGCGTCCGAGTATTGCCAGGATCTGCAGCCGCGCCATGGTGTCCTTGCCCTGCAATCGTCCCAGCAGCTCGGGCACGCCGGCGTCATCGACCACCTCGCCGACTATGCGAAACAGCGCGGCCTTTTCGTTGGCCTCCTGGGCATTGGCAGCGGTCAGCAGCTCGCGGACGCTGAAGCGCGTGCGCTGCGCATTGATGATTTCGAGCACCGCGGATTTCGAGATGCCGGGCCTGGCGAGCGCTTCGAGCAGCAGATGCGGTGGAAAGCCACGGCTGCTGGTGAGCGCCCAGGCGACCCCGGCGATCACCCGTGGGCTGCCGGTGATCAGCGCTTCGACGTATGTTGGAAAGCTCTTGGCCGTGGCCAGCGCCGAGAGCACGTCGACCAGTGCCACGGTGGCATGCTTGTCGGCTTCCGGGAGTGCCGCCAGCACGGCTTCAATACCGCCGGGCCCCAGTTCCTTGAGCTTGGCGACCGACTTCTGGGTCTCGGTGCCCAGGATGTCGTTCGACGACGTGATCTGGGCGATCAGCCGATCAGCCCTGAAGTTCGAGAAAAAGCTCATGGGTCAGATGATTGCCAGGCCAGTCAGTCGGATAAGCGGCGAATTATGCCACGATTACCCGCCCGCCCTGTGATCTGCGTCTGGTCTGCGGGGAGTTGCACAAACAGGCTAGAATCGCGCCCCCCACAGGAAATGCCAAGCAGCGCACAAAAGCCGTTCACCATGACCGATCCTGCCCAGATTCGCACCGTCCTGGAACAATATATCGATCCCTACCTGCGCCAGAGCCTCGCTGAGGCGGGCGCGCTGCGAGAATTGCGTATTGATAAGCAGGGCATTGTAGCCACGATCGTGCTGGGCATCCCCATCGCCGGCTATGAGGAGCAGTTCCGCCTGGCGCTGCTGGCGCATCTGGCGGCCCATGGCCACGCCGACCTGCCCCTGGTACTCACGCTGCAGAGCGCGATCGTGGCGCACAGTGTGCAGCGCTCGCTCAAGCCGCTCCCCGGCGTGAGCAACATTGTCGCGGTGGCCAGCGGCAAGGGGGGTGTGGGCAAGTCCACGGTCGCGGTCAATCTGGCGCTGGCCTGGGCGGCCGGGGGGGCGCGGGTCGGCATACTCGACGCCGACATCTACGGGCCCAGCCAGCCGCTGATGCTCGGCCTCGAAGGTCAGCGTCCCACGGCTCCGGATGGCAAGCACCTGGTCCCGCTCAGCAGCCACGGCCTGAAGGCCATGTCGATCGGCTTCCTGGTCGATGCCACCCAGGCGCTGGTCTGGCGTGGCCCGATGGTGACGCAGGCCCTCTCGCAGCTCATGTCCGACACTTCCTGGGGAGAGCTCGACTATCTGGTGGTCGACATGCCCCCGGGTACGGGCGACATCCAGCTCACACTCTCGCAGAAGGTGCCGGTCGCCGGCGCCATCATCGTGACCACACCGCAGGATATTGCGCTGGCCGATGCCCGCAAGGGCCTGGCGATGTTCGAGAAAGTGTCGGTGCCGGTGCTCGGCGTGGTCGAGAACATGAGCCTGCATGTGTGTGGCAGTTGCGGCCACGTGGAGCACATTTTTGGCGAGGGCGGCGGTGCGCGCATGGCTGCCGAATATGGAGTGCAGCTGCTCGGCGAGCTGCCGCTCGATGCCAGGATCCGCGCGGAAGCCGATGGCGGCCGACCGAGCGTCATCGCCGCGCCCGGTTCGCAGCGCGCACGCGCCTATATAGAAATGGCGCGCCACGCCGCCGGCGCACTGGCGCGCCGCGGCCGCGATCGCAGCGCCCTGTTTCCGCAAATTGTCGTCGAGGAAAGCTGAGCTGCCATGAGCATCAAATCAGATCGCTGGATTCGTCGCATGGCGGCCCAGGCGGGCATGATCGAGCCCTTTGAGCCCGGCCAGGTGCGCAGCGCCAACAATGAAAAGATAATATCCTACGGCACCTCGAGCTACGGCTATGACGTGCGCTGTGCGCGTGAATTCAAGATCTTCACCAATATCAACTCGACCATCGTCGATCCGAAGCGCTTTGACGCCAAGAGTTTTGTCGACGTAGTCGCCGATCTGTGCATCATTCCGCCCAATTCCTTCGCGCTGGCCCGCACGGTCGAATATTTCCGCATTCCGCGCAATGTGCTGACCGTGTGCCTGGGAAAATCGACCTATGCGCGCTGTGGCATCATCGTGAATGTCACGCCGCTCGAGCCGGAATGGGAAGGGCACGTGACCCTGGAGTTTTCCAACACCACGCCACTGCCGGCGAAGATCTACGCCAACGAAGGCGTGGCGCAGATGCTGTTTTTCGAATCCGACGAAGTGTGCGAGACCTCGTATCGCGATCGCGGTGGAAAATACATGGGCCAGCAGGGCGTCACGCTGCCCAAGGCCTGAGTGCTCAGTCGCGCCGCAGCGAGCGCAGCTCCATGGTCCATTCCACCTCATCGTGGCGGTGCTGCTGCGCCCGCACCGGGATATAGCCGTACGCGGGGGCGCACCAGAAGCGTGTGCTGCGTGACGAATTGCTGCGCTGGCTGCGATAGATGATGGTGTCGATGTCGCCCAGTGGCGTGTGCAGGGTCTCGGTGCCCACCTGCGTGTACTCGTAGTCGCGCACGCCGGCCTTGTCGAAAACGGCAATGCCCGCGGGAGTGGTGCCGTTGGCCAGTGCGTTGATCAGCGCCACCTGCAC
>JBAVRE010000280.1:0-4156 GCA_049694695.1 Steroidobacteraceae bacterium
CGCCGCGTGTGTCCACGGTGCCATCAACGGCCATCGTTACCGTACGCTTGCCCGACTGTCATGAAGATGATTACCCCAGCCAGGCTCTGCGCCTCCAGCAGGAAGGTTCGGTAACGGTCAAGTTCTGCGTCGGCCCCGATAACAAGATCGAGAGCGCACTCGAAGTACTGACCAGTTCCGGTTTTCCGGTGCTCGATGAAGCGGCCGGCAAGTGCCTGGCGGCCGGGCGCTTCAAGGCCGCTACCGTTGAAGGTAAGCCGGTGCGGACTTGCAAGCCCATCAAGATTACATACAAGCTCAAGCAATAGTTTCTGGTTTCATAGTTTTTCAGACAAACCCAATACAATCTGCAGGCCGGATTTAGCTAACGAGGAATTAACATGGATAGCCCAGTCGTCCCTTCCACCGAACAACCATATGGCCTGCTAGGCTTGTGGCAAAATGGCAACGTTATTTCACGCGGCACGCTGATCGTTCTGGTGATCATGTCGCTGGGCTCGTGGTTCATTATTCTCGTCAAGCTCTGGGATCAGCGCAACATGCGCAGGTCCTCGCTGATCGTCGAGAAGCAGTTCTGGACGGCGCCTTCAATCAAGGACGGCGTTGAGCGCCTGAAGAAAGGCGACGACTTCCGCTTCATTGCCGAGGACGGTCTGCGCGCGGTTTCGCACCATGAGGGGCGTCTCACCGATCGCATCGATCTGCACGAGTGGATCACCATGTCGCTGCAGCGCGCCACCGAGGCGGTGAATGGCCGGCTCTCGAATGGCCTGGCGTTTCTGGCCACGGTGGGTTCGACCGCTCCGTTCGTCGGCCTGTTCGGTACCGTCATGGGCATCCTGAACGCGCTCATCGCCATCGGCGTCGCCGGCCAGGTGAGTATCGACAAGATCGCCGGCCCGGTAGGCGAGGCCCTGATCATGACCGCCATCGGTCTGTTCGTCGCCGTCCCAGCCGTGCTCGGTTACAACTGGCTGCTGCGGCGAAACAAGGTGCTGCAGGACAACGTGCGCAACTTCTCCAGCGACCTGCATGCCTACCTGGTGGGTGGTGCACGTGTTGGCGACGGCAGCGCCCCGCCAGCTGTTCGCAAGTAATCGGGCCCCGGTCAGTCGTTCTTAGCCGGTAGGTAAATGCCATGTCAATGAATGTCGGTACGTCTGATGGCGATGATGAATTCGGCGTCATGTCGGAGATCAACACCACGCCATTGGTCGACATCATGCTGGTGCTGCTGATCATCTTTCTGATCACGATCCCGATCCTCACCAAGAACGTCAAGCTGGAGCTGCCGAAAGCGACCAATATTCCAACCGTCACCAAGCCGGAAAACATCACCATCTCGGTGGACCGCGCGGGCGATACCTACTGGAATGGCGCGCTGGTAGCTGACCGCGATGCGCTGATCAGCCGGGTGCTGGCGGAAGCCGTCAAGGTGCCACAGCCCGAAGTGCATATTCGTGGCGATGCGGGCGTGCGCTATGAGGCGATCGGGCGCACGCTGTACGCCATTCAGCGCGGCGGCATCATGAAGGTGGGGTTTCTTACCGAGGCCGATCGCGGCATGGCGCGCTGAGCGCACTTCCAGGTTTAGCAGGCGGAGTTAAGCAGCTATGTCGATGAGTGTAGGTGGTGACAAGCAGAACGTGATGTGTGACATCAACACCACGCCGCTCATCGACGTGATGCTGGTGCTGCTGATTACCATCATTATGACCCTGCCGGTGCAGACTCATGCGGTCAAGCTGAATATGCCGCCGCCGACCAATGCGCCGCCCCCGGAAACTGTTCCGAAGACCATCGATCTGGTGGTGGATTTCGACGACAGTATCTATTGGAACGGCAACAAGGCCGACCTGGAGCAGCTCGACGGGTACTTTCGTTCCGAATTTGCCCAGGTCCAGTCGACCGGGGACGAGCAGCCCGAGATTCACCTGCGCCCCGACAAGCGCTCGCACTATGACACCACGGCCAAGGTGCTTGCGGCGGCCCAGCGCAATCACATGGAAAAGATCGGTTTCGTGAATACGACCGAGTTTTCCCAATAAGCGCCCTGAATTTAGGTACGGGTTTTTTTGCCAAGTATCTGATTGATTGAAGTATTCGTCACTGCGACTTCCCTTAAGGAACCTTAGGTGCGGGTCGCTACTCAAATTTGTTAACAGGGCCAAAGCCTGGCGAGAGGATGAGCATGAGTCGCGTCGCATTAATTGCTGCATTGATTTTGGGTGGTGCTGTCGCCGGCACCAACACCTGGGCCGATGAGCAACCGCAGGTCAGCCGCGGCGTAGCCAAACTGCTCAAGGCTGCCGACGAGGCCCGCCAGGCCAAGAACTATGCCGAGTGCATCGCCAAGGCCAAGGAAGCCGATGGGGTACCCTCGAAGTCGCCCTACGATATCTACGTCATCAATTCCCTGCTGATGGCCGCCTATGGCGCCCAGAGCAATACCGCTGAAACGGTCAATTACATGGAGCGGGTAGTCGAGTCTTCCTATCTGCCCGCCGCCAGCAGGTCGCAGATTCTCAAGTACCTGATGAGCTACTCCTACCAGCAGAAGTCCTATGAGAAAGCGATTCAGTATGGCGAGCGGGTTCGCGCTGCGGGTGATGGCGGCGAAGACATAGCCCTGACGATTGCCCAGGCGAATTACCTGCTGGGCAAGTACCGCGAGGCCATGGCCGGCATGGATGCCATTGTGTCGCGTGACGAACAGGCCGGACACAAGCCCTCGGAAAAGGGTTTGAATGTCATCTGGAGCTGCGCCATCAAGCTCAAGGACGATGCCACTGCAGCCAAGACCATAGAGAAGCTGATTCTGCATTACCCGAAGCCTGACTACTGGCAGAACGCCATGGCTTCCATTCTGGCGAATCGCACCTTCGATGATCGCATTCAGCTCATGACCTACAGGCTCATGAACGAAGTGGGCATTCTCAAGCACGGCAGCGACTATCGCGACATGGCGCAGATTGCGCTCGATCAGGGGAATCCGGGTGAAGCGCAGGCCGCCATGGAGCAGGCCTTCGCCAAGAACCTCTACACCGAGCAGCGCGAGAAGGAAAGCAACCAGCGCCTGCTTGATACCGCGAAAAAGAAGGCGCAGGATGATCGCGCCAGCCTGGCTCGCAATGAAAAGGACGCCGCCGCGGCACCGACCGGTGACGCTCTGGTGCAGATCGGTGGCGCCTACCTGGGCTATGGTCAGCCTGACAAGGCCCTGGCAGCCATAAACGCCGGTATCGCCAAGGGCAAGCTCAAGTATCCGGATGAGGCCTACATGCTTCTGGGCATTGCCCAGGGGCGCGCCAAGAACAATGCCGAGGCCATCAAGGCCTTCAACAAGGCGACGACCGATCCGAAGTATTCGCGGCTGGCCAAGTTGTGGGCGCTGGAGGCCCGCAGCTGAATCGGCGTGACATTCACACTACCCACGTCGATCTGGTTACTGCAGGGAGAATAGACATGGCGATCAAGGTCGGCGAGCGCATGCCCGCCGGAAAATTCAAGATCATGGGCGAGAGCGGACCCCAGGATCTCACTACCGCCCAGTTGTTCGATGGCAAGCGCGTGGTGCTGGTGTCGGTGCCGGGAGCCTTTACGCCCACCTGCAGCGCCAAGCATCTGCCTGGTTTCATTGCGCAGTCGACGGCCCTGCGCGCCAAGGGCATCGATACCATCGCGTGCATGGCGGTCAACGACGTGTTTGTCATGAACGCCTGGGGCAAGAGTGCCGGCGTTGGCGACCAGGTAAGCATGCTGGCTGATGGCAACGGCGAGTACTCACGCGCCCTGGGTCTGGAGCTGGATGCCACGGGGTTCGGCATGGGCAAGCGCGGACAGCGCTTTGCGATCGTGGTCGACAACGGCGTCGCCACTCAGGTCAATGTCGAAGCACCGGGCGAATTCAAGGTATCGGCCGCGGAGTACCTGCTCGGTCAGTTATAGGGCGCAGTGAATTTAGGGAGCAGTGAATTTAGGGCGCAGCAAGCCACGCCCCAGATGCGCCGCACAGGCCGTAGGCAACTCAGCCGCCCAGCGCTGCCTCAAGTTCCGGCAGTATCTTGAACAGGTCGCCGACCAGCCCCAGGTCGGCAACTTCGAAGATCGGTGCTTCGGCATCCTTGTTGATGGCAACAATGGTGCGGGCATCCTT
>JBAVRE010000281.1:0-12972 GCA_049694695.1 Steroidobacteraceae bacterium
ACAATGCCATCGCTGCCGGCACTTGCGAGGTCGTCGTGACGGGCGGCGCGGAAAGCATGACGCGCGTACCGATGGGCGGCAATCGCGACGTCCACGGCAAGCCATTCGGCTGGAAGCTGCTCGAGCAATTCGAGCAGGTCCCGCAGGGCGAGGCGGCTGAGCGCGTTGCCGACCGCTGGAAGATTACGCGCTCCGACCTCGACGAGTTTGCACTGGCCAGTCACCAGCGTGCCGCCGCTGCGGCCGACGGCGGTTACTTCGCCCGCGAAATCACGCCTGTCCCGATGCGCGCGTGGCGCGAGCAGGAAGCGGTCGGGGAGCCACCGGACTTCACCCAGGACGAAACCATCCGCCGCGATACGACACTCGAGAAGCTCGCCAAGCTGAAGACCAGCTTCCGGGCAGACGGTCGGGTCACGGCGGGCAATTCCTCACAGATCTCTGATGGCGCCGCGGCGCTGCTGTTGATGTCGGCCAATGCGGCCAGGAAGTACGGCCTCAAGGGGCTGGCACGGATTCGCGCCGTCGCCACGGTCGGCTCGGACCCGACGCTGATGCTGACCGGTCCGATCGCCGCGACGCGCCGGGTACTCGAGCGCGCGGGCCTTAACCTGGCCGATATCGATCTGTTCGAAGTCAACGAAGCCTTTGCGTCGGTACCGCTGATGTGGTCACGCGAGCTCGGCGTCGGTCAGGAACGGCTCAACGTCAACGGCGGCGCCATTGCACTGGGGCATCCGCTGGGCGCCAGCGGGGCGAGAATCATGACCACACTGGTGCACGAACTGCAGCGCCGTGGGGCCGGACTCGGCCTGCAGACCATCTGCTGCGCCGGGGGGCTGGCGACCGCAACCGTGCTGGAGCGGATCGCCTAGCGCCGAGACGGCCTCAGCAGCCCTTGCCGGTCTGGAACACCGGGTTAAAGGTGATCAGCGTAATGTTGAGGCGCGTGATCTTCCAGGTGTCTTTGAACTTCTGCACGTCGAGCGAGTAGGTGCCATTGGCAACCGCCACGCATCGGGACGGACCACCGATCGTGTCGCCGGCAATCACATGGGTCGCATTCAGGTAGGCCGTCAGGTGCCCCTTGCGCCCTTGCACGCTGGTCTCCACGTTGCTCATCATGTGCTGCGTGAAGGTGTAACCCTTGCCGCGGAAGACACTGTTTACGAAGGTCGCCCATTTTTCCGGCCCGATGAATACCTCGGGCGCCGTGCTCTGATTGGCGGCTGGATTCGGAAAGGTCTGCGAATCGAAAGGCTGCTGCGGGAACCACGCACGCAGCTCGGCGTTGTCGGCGAAACATCGGCGGTAAATCGCGGTGCCTGCGGCCAGCGGGTCGGCATGGGTAGTCGAATCGCCGATCGCGTCGGTACCCTGCGCGTAGCAGTAGATCAGGGCGGCGATCGCCTCTTTGTCGGCGCGGATGCTGGTTTGCTCAGCGGCGGCGGCGACGGTGAACGCGCCCAGGCCACACAAGGCAGCCAGCGACAGCATCGAGTGACGCAGGCACGAAAAGTTTTGGGTAGTCATGTGTACACCTTGCAGAAGGATTGATCCGCCACCCGCGGCGTGACTGGTCTTCAAAGCCTATACGATGTAACTTGCGGGCTGCAAGCAACTATCACGTGGGTGCCGCTTCACCGGGCGCCCATCGGTCCTTGAACGGAGCCTGTCATGATCAAGGTCTTTGCACTGATACCGAAGCGTCCTGACATTTCGGATGAGTACTTTCATTCTCACTGGCGCGAGCCTCACGGCCGGTTGGCGCTGCAGATCAAACCCATCCGCCGCTACACGCAGGCACACCGGGTCGCCTACCCAGGCCTTGGCTACGCGGCGGGTCCGTATGAAGGCATTGCCGAGGTCTGGTTCGATACCCTCGAGATTGCCCTCGGTCTCGGGCAGGACCCGGACTACCAGCGTGATCTGGTGCCGGATGAACGGAAATTCATAGACGTGCCAAACCTCAAGTTTCTGATGACTGACGAGCAAGTGGCGCTCCCCGGCCCCGCCATGGCCAAATCCGACTCCTACTTCAAGCTCATGCAGATCGTGCGCCGCCGGCAGAGCGTTACTCCGGAGGTATTCCGCAAGGCCTGGTCAGCCGATGACCCCGGCAATCGACTCGCACTGGCGCTCGGCGCGGTCCGCCAGCAGCGCTGCTGCGCCGCATCGGGCACCGAGCCTGAAGCGGGAACCGGCTACGACGCCGTGCGCGAGCTGTGGTGGCACACCGCGGCAGATTTCGAGGCGGGCCGGCGCCGGGCGCCAGAGGCCTGGCGGCAATTAATGGAACCGGCGCAGACCGAGCCGGCCGCGACAATCGTCGTGGCGGTGGATGAATACCGGGTGCTCTGGCCCCAGTGACAGTCGTCGCACTGTCGGGCGGTGTTGGCGGTGCCAAGCTGACGCTCGGCCTCTATCGGGAACTGTCGCCGGATCAGCTCACGGTCGTGGTCAATACCGGTGACGACTTCGAGCATCTCGGTCTGCACATCTGCCCCGACCTCGACACCGCGCTGTACACGCTCGCGAACCTCGAGCATCCCGCCCAGGGCTGGGGACGGCGCGATGAGACCTGGACGCTGATGCGTGTCATCGAATCGCTGGGCGAAGACCCGTGGTTCCGGCTCGGCGACGCCGACACAGCGTTGCACGTGGTTCGCAGCCACCGGCTGCGTGCCGGCATGCCACTATCGGCCATCATTGACGCATTCCGGCAGCGACTCGGCATCGCCGCGCGCCTGCTGCCGATGACGGATGATCGGGTCGAGACGCGGGTTGACACCGATGAGGGCGAGCTGGCCTTCCAGGACTATTTCGTCAGGCGTCGCTGCCAGCCGCGAGTCCGCGCGATTCGCTTCGCCGGCGCAGCGCTCGCTGCGCCAGGTCCCGGCGTCTGCGAAGCTCTCGCGGCCGACTCGCTCGAGACAATCGTGCTGTGCCCCTCCAACCCCTACCTCAGCATCGACCCGCTGCTCGCCATCCCGGGGCTGCGCGCTGCGCTCGAACGACGCCGCGTGCCACTCATTGCCGTCAGCCCGCTGATCGGTGGCGCGGCTGTGAAAGGACCAACCGGCAAGATCATGCGGGAACTGGGTATCGAAACGACGGCAGAGTCAGTCGCAACTCACTACCGCGGTCTCATTGATGCCCTGGTGGTCGACACCGCTGACGCCGCGGCCGCCACGACGGCTGCGCCAGGCATCGGCGTGCCGGTGTTTGCAACCGCGACGCTGATGAGCACACTCGAGGATCGCATCCGGCTGGCGCGCTTCGTGCTGGATCGTGCTGCGCAGTTGCGGCACGCAGGCCGGCGCTAGCGGGGCGGAGTCAGACCGAGTACGAGTTTGAAACGGTCGTGCCGCCGTGTCCCGTCCAGTTGGTGTGGAAGAATTCGCCACGCGGCCGGTCGACGCGTTCATAGGTGTGGGCGCCGAAGTAGTCGCGCTGGGCCTGCAGCAGGTTTGCCGGCAGGCGCGCCGAGCGGTAGCCGTCATAGTAAGCGAGCGCGGCACTCAGGCACGGCACCGGGATGCCAAGGTTCACGGCAGCGACGACCACGCGCCGCCAGGCCGCTTCGCGCTGGCGCAGGGCGTCGCGAAAGAACGGGTCGAGCACCAGATTCACAAGCGCGGGTGCGCGCTCGAACGCCTGCTTGATATCGCCGAGAAACGCCGAGCGGATGATGCAGCCGCCGCGCCAGGTCAGGGCAATGCCGCCGAAGTTCAGGTTCCAGCTGTTGCTGAGCGCTGCTGCGCGCAGCAGCTGATAGCCCTGCGCGTAGCTGATGATCTTGGCCGCGTACAGGGCCTGGCGCAGGTCGTTGACGAACGCCCCGACATCGCCGCTGAATGGCGCAAGCGTGCTCGCCAGCTGCGGCGCCGCCGCGACCCGCTCCTCCTTGACAGCCGACAGGCAGCGCGCAAACACCGCTTCGCCGATCAGAGTCAGCGGCATGCCCTCGTCCAGCGCCGCGGTGACCGTCCACTTGCCGGTGCCCTTCTGGCCCGCAGCGTCGAGAATACTGTCGATCACTGCGCTGCCGTCCTCGGACCGGAACCCGAGTATGTCGCGCGTGATCTCGATCAGGTAGCTGTCGAGCTCGCCAGCGTTCCAGTCGGCGAAGGTCCGGTGCATCGCCTCGTTGCCCAGGCCCAGGCCACGCTTCATCAGATCGTAGGTCTCGCAGATCAGCTGCATGTCGCCGTACTCGATGCCGTTGTGCACCATCTTGACGAAGTGCCCCGCGCCGTTCTCACCCATCCAGTCGCAACACGGCTCGCCCTCGGGGGTTCGTGCGCAGATCGCCTGGAAGATGGGCTTGATCAGCGGCCACGCGGCGGGGCTGCCGCCGGGCATCAGTGATGGTCCGCGCAGCGCACCCTCTTCTCCGCCCGACACGCCAGAGCCGACATACAGGAGTCCCAGACTCTCGACGCGCTTCGTGCGGCGAATCGTGTCGGTGTACAGGCTATTGCCACCGTCGATCAGAACGTCGCCGCGCTCGAGGAGCGGCGCGAGGCCTTCGATCATCTCATCGACTGGAGCTCCCGCCTTGATGAGCAGGATGATCTTGCGGGGTCGCTTCAGGCTGGCGACCAGGCTGGCGAGATCCCTGGCGCCGACGAAGCGCTTGCCGGCGCCCCGGGCGCCGAGGAAGTCCGTGACGTGGCTTACAGTGCGGTTGTAAACCGCGACTGTAAAACCCTTGCTCTCCATGTTGAGCGCGAGGTTCTCACCCATGACGGCGAGTCCGATGAGACCGATATCAGCTGAAGGTGTGTTCATGGGATCCTGGTCGCTGGGTTGCGTTATCTGAATAAGTCTTCGCCGGGCGGGCGCAGCAGCGTGCTGGCGGGGAGCGGATTGGCGAGGGGTGCGAGGCCGCGCAGGATTACGACCGGGCGAGCCTCGTCTGCCTGGCCCATCAGCAGCGAAGCCGCCGCCGCAATCTCGTCCGCATAAGCCACTTGCGTCACCCGGAGTGTACGGCCAAACAGATCCGGCGTGCCGCGCAGGTCGAGGAGCGAGGGCAGGCCAGCGCAGCCGATGGCGACGCCTACGGTGCCGAGGCGCCATGGGCGGCCAAAGCTGTCGTTGATGATGACCGCGACCTCGCAGCCGGCGCGCTGCGTCAGATCCTGGCGCAAGCGTTCCGCGCTGGCATCAGGGTTGACCGGCAGCAGCAGCGCACGCTCGCCGCCGCCCGCTTCCGCAACGTTTGACTGATCCACTCCTGCATTGGCCATGACGAAGCCCAGCCGGTGTTCGACGATCAGCACGTCCCAGCCGGAGCGCACCACGCGCCGGGATTCCGAGAGGATAAGCTCGACCAGGCGAGCATCCTTGCCCGTCTCACGCGCGAGCGCCGCAGCGGCGGCCGACGGCGTCACGGTCGCCAGGTCTACGAATCGGTCTTCCGACTTGGACACTATTTTTTGCGCCAGCACGACGACGTCGTGGTGTTCGAGCGCGAGACCCGCGTTGGCGAGGCAGCGGAGGATCATCGCCGCGAGATCGTCACCCGGCGCAACCAGTGGCATTTGCGGCACGGAAATAAGCTGCAGGTTTGCCGCCATGATCGTCGCGTCCGCTGCGCGGCCCTCAGCCGAACTGGGCGCGCAGCTTTGGCAGCACGTGTTCTGAATAGAGCCGTATGAATCGTGCCTGGTCGGGGCCAGGAGCGTGGAACACCAGATGCCGGAAGCCAAGCTCGAGATAGGGGCGGATTCTGGCCACGTGCTCGTCGGGGTCGGTCGAGACGATCCAGCGCTTGGCCGCGCGCTCGGCCGGCAGCTGGTCGGAGAGCCGCTCCATCTCGAGCGGATCTTCCACCGACATTTTTTCTTCGGCCGAGAGCGACAGCGCCGCCCAATAGCGCGTGTCCTCGAGCGCGCGCTTGGCGTCGAGGTCGAAGGATACCTTCATTTCGATCATGCGGTCGATGCTGTCCGCCGGCCGGCCTGCGGCCTGCAGCCCCGCCGCGAGGTTGGGCAGCAAGGTGTCGCGGTACAGCTCGGGCGCCTTGCCGCTCGTGCAGATGAAACCTTCGCCGACCTGCCCCGCGTACTTGGAGATCATCGGCCCGGCACCGGCAATGTAGATCGGCACGCGCTCTTTGGGTCGGTCGTAAATCGTGGCCTTCTCGGTGCGGTAGAACTCACCCTCGAAGCTGACCCGATCTTCCGCCCACAGCTGCTGGATCAGCTTGACGGATTCGCGCAGGCGCCGGAAGCGCTCACCCTGCTCGGGCCATTTCATGCCGGTTGCCGGGACTTCGTTGAGCGACTCGCCCGTGCCGACGCCGAGGATCATCCGGCCAGGAAACATGACGCCCAGCGTGCCGAACGCCTGGGCGACAATCGATGGGTGATAGCGGAAGGTCGGCGTCATGACGCTGGTGCCGATCGCGATGCGCGAGCTGCGCGCGCCGAGCGCGCCCATCCAGGCGAAGGAAAACGGCGCATGACCACCGGTGTGGCGCCAGGGCTGGAAGTGATCGCTGATGAACACCGAGTCGAACCCCTGCTCTTCTGCAAGCACTGAAAAATCGAGCAGCTCATTCGGGCCGAACTGTTCTGCGGAAGCCTTGTAGCCCAGTCTCAGCATGTAGCGGCCTCATATTGGTTGGTGACCTGGCTGCGCGCGACGCGCGCCGCGGCCGGCTGCGGCCTGCCATAGAGCGTCGTTCGTTGCAGCGCTGGCCTACCCAGGCGGTTGGCAATGCGCTCGAGTTCGGTGGCATCCAGCAGCTGGCCATTGACTCCGCCCGCGGCGCGCGTGATCGATTCGTTCATCAGCGTGCCGCCCAGATCGTTGACACCCGCCTCGAGGCACAGTGCCACGCCCTGCGGCCCCATCTTGACCCACGAGGCCTGAATATTCGGGATCAGCGGATTCAGAACCAGGCGCGCGATCGCGTGCATCAGCACCGCTTCACGTAGTGTCGGACCGGAGCGCGCCCGCCCCTTGCGCCACAGCGGCGCCTCCATGTGCACGAACGGCAGCGGTACGAACTCGGTGAAGCCCCCGGTTTCAGCCTGCAGGCGCCGGACGCGCAGCAGATGCCGTGCCCAGTGCACGGGCTGCTCGACGTGCCCGAACATGATCGTCGCGGTCGAGCGCAGCCCGACGGAATGGGCGGCGCGCATGACCTCGAGCCATTGATCGGTCATCAGCTTGTCGGGGCATAGAATGGCGCGCATCTCATCGTCAAGAATCTCCGCCGCCGTGCCAGGCAGCGTCGCCAGCCCGGCCTTGCGCAACCGGGCCAGGTATTCCGTCAGCGACAGACCGAGTGTTTCCGCGCCGTGCCAGACCTCGAGCGGCGAGAAGGCGTGCACGTGCATCGCCGGCACAGCGGCCTTCACCGCAGCGACGATGTTGAGGTAGGTATCGCCGGTGTAGCTCGGATGGATGCCACCCTGCAGGCAGACCTCGGTCGCGCCTGCCTCAGCGGCCTCGACGGTGCGACGCGCGATCTCCGCCAGGTCAAGGTCATAGGCAGGACCGCGCAGACTGCGCGAACCGCGACCCTTGGCGAAGGCGCAGAAACCGCAGTGGTAAAGACAGATGTTGGTGTAATTGATGTTGCGGTTGATGACATAGGTCACCGTGTCGCCGACGACCCGCGCGCGCACCCGGTCGGCTGCTGCCAGCACGGCGCGCAGATCATTGCCATCGGCTGCGAACAGTGTCGCGATGCCGGATTCGCCGAGCTCCTCGCCCGCTTCCGCTGCCGCCAGCAAGGGCGCAACCTCCCTCGAAGCGACGGCGGCTCGCGCCCGGGCGCTGACCCAGTCGCTCGTCGACGAGGGAATGGTCGTGTGGGTTCCAGCATGCCAGGCATCGGGCCGCGCGAGGCCCTGGCTGTCGGTCAGATGCAGGATCGTGGGCACCAGCGCCGCGTCCACCCAGCGCGCCGGCGCGCGAGCGTATGCCGGGCCGATCGCGAGTCGCTCGACCAGCTGTCGGTCCGCCGCCGCCGTCTGCAGTTCCAGATCGCGAAGCTGCGGCCAGGGCGCCTCAGGGTTCACATGGTCGGGAGTCACCGGGGAAACGCCGCCCCAGTCGTTGACGCCAGCCCGGATCAGCGCCGCCAGCTCGCCGGCCCGCAGGTTGGGTGGCGCCTGCACCGAGAGCGAACCACCGAACAGCAGGCGCGTTACCGCGATGGTCCACAGCTGCTCTTCGAGTGGCGGCTCCGGCGCCGCCTGCATCTTGGTGCCAGGCTTGGCGCGAAAGTTCTGGATGATGAGTTCCTGCAGGTGCCCGTACTCGTCCTGCAGAGCTCTAAGGCGCAGCAGCGATTCGATGCGCTCCTGGCGCGTCTCGCCGATGCCGATCAAGAGGCCGCTGGTGAACGGAATCGCGAGTTCACCCGCGAGTCGCAGGGTCTCGAGTCGTCGTGCGGGCCATTTGTCGGGCGAGCCAAAATGCGGACCGCCGCGTTGCGACAGCCGCTCAGAGGCGGTTTCGAGCATCAGGCCCATAGACGCCGACACCGGGCGCAGTCGCTCGAGCGCGGCGCGATCCATGACACCCGGATTCAGGTGCGGCAGCAGCCCCGTTTCGCGCAGCACGAGCGCGGCCATCTGCTCCAGATACTCGAGGGTGGTCGACAATCCGCGCGACTCGAGGGCCTGCCGTGCTGCGCTGTAGCGCAACTCCGGCTGATCCCCCAGCGTGAACAGCGCCTCCTTGCAGCCCGCCGCCTGACCTGCCCGGGCAATCGCCAGGACGGCTTCGGGTGACAGGTAGGGGCTGGAGACGCGGCGCGGCGCCTTGGCGAAGGTGCAGTAGTGGCAGACATCGCGGCACAGCTCGGTCAACGGGATGAAGACCTTGCGCGAGTACGAAACCGAACGCCCCATCGTGGCGAGCGTCAGGGCTTCGGCAGCGGGCAGCAGGGCCGCAAGCGGCGCGTCGATCAGCAGCAACGCCGCGGTATCGTCGGGCCTGCGCCCAGCGCCCGCGGCGTCGATCAACCGAGCTGTTTTTGAGGTGGCCATAGGCCTCCATCAGCGTGCAAGGGCAAGGCACGGTAGCTGGCATCGTCGCGTGCCGTCAGACGCGCCACGTCATCTGCGATGTCCAGATCAAATTCGAGTCCGGCGGCGCGGACCAGTTCCGGATGTCGGCCAAGCCGTGCGGCCTCGTCCAGATGACGCAGCCGGCTGCCCGGTCCGAATTGGAAACGAAACGGCGCCGGCGGCGCGATATAGAGCGCATTGGTGCCGGTGCCGGCGAGGTCGCCGGCGAGGGCAAAGCCGGCGCGCCGGCCGCTCTCCACCAGCGCATCGATGTCCGCCACAGTCACGAACGGCAGGTCGGCGGGCAGAACCACGAGCTCACGCGCACCCTGCGCCACCAGCGCCTGTCGTGCAGCGTCGAGCGCCGCGTTGAGGCCGCCGCCCGCATCTTCGAGGACGGTGACGTCCACTGCAAGTGTGTCACGTTCCGGACTCACCACGGCCACGTGGTCGATTGTCCGGGACGCTGCCAGTTCCGCGAGCACGCGGTTCAGCATCAGGCGCACCAGCCCGAGGCGCGCCTCGGCGGATAGCCGCTCGGCGAGCCGGCACTTGCAGTCCGCCCGTGCCTTGATGGGTACGAGGGCCCAGCAGCCAGCCATCACCGGCGAGCTCCGATTACTCTGTTCACAGGGCACAAAGCGAAGTTGCGCACGGGTATCCTGTCGTGAATTACGCCGGCGCGCTCATCTGCGCACCGGGTATCGAGTTGAAGTAGTGAATCACCACGGCCCGCTTGGCAATCTTCCATACGCCGTTGCGTCGGGCGAAGTCGTCAGTGTAGGTCGCGCTGATCATCTGCACCACATTGTCTTTGGTGGCACCCATGCAGTCGACATTGCATATTCCACGCGCGTGATCGGCGTCGCTGAAGGTCAGCCGCAGGTTGGAGGTCAGGTGGTGGGTCTCCCGCCAGACCGGATACAGCACCTCCTCGACCGCCTTGCGAATGCCGGCGTGGTGCGTGAAGGTGCCAAACGGTGGCCCGATCTCCCAGACGGCGTCAGGGTGCCAGATTGAGATGAACCGGTCCCATTCATGCCGGTCAAATCCCAGGCAATAGTCGGTCACCAGATCGCGCAGCGCCGCGCGGCTCTCGAGCTCGTCGATCCGGCGCATCAGCTTGTCGACTGTGGCTTGCATATCGTTGGCCATCTCCAAACTCCTCAATCCTGTGCGGCGCCTTCGGCTATCCAACGCTTGAACAGATCCAGCTCCTCCGCTGTCAACGGGTCCTGCTGGAATGGCATGCGCTCACCGCTTCCGCCGGCCGACTCCTGCTTCCCCAGCAACTTGAGATAGAGGTAGCTGCGCTCCGGCGCACCCGCCTCAACCCGGTTCAATACACTCTCGCTCGCCTTTACCCCGACGAGCTGGGACCAGGCTTCGGGAAACAGGCTGAGGGCGCCCTGTTCGGCACCCTGCACATGGCACATCACGCAGCGCTCAGTGAGGATCGGCAGCACCTGGCTCTTGAAACTGACGCCCCCATCTGCTGCGCTGGCTGCGGTCGCCGCCAGCAGCGGTACGCTGGCATACGCGAGCGCTGCGCGGATCCGCTTCATGCGGTTGCACTCGGGCTCTCGAGGTGTGCAGCGTTCGCGGCGATGTAACCCCAGGTGATGGCCGAGCCGAGCGTGTGCCCGGCACCCCAGTAAGCGTAACGCGACGGGCTCGCAATACAGTTGCCCGCGCCATAGAGACCGGGAATCGGTTCGTCCCTGGTATTGAGGACACGCGCCTTGACATCGATCGCCGGGCCGCCATTGGTATCAAGGCAACCGCTCGCGAGGATGATGGCGTAGTACGGACCCTTGGCCGCCAGCGGGTGCAGCGTGCGGTTCGGGTGCGGATTCCTGGGCCAGTGGGTCCCGGCAGCCATTGGCGAGAAGACATCATGCCACTCGGTATCGTACGCGTGCTTGCCGCGCCCGAATTCGTCGTCGTGCCCGGACTTCGCGCCGGCGTTGAAGTGTGCGATGGTCGCCTTCAGGTTGCCGGTAAACCCTGGCGCCAGCGAGAACCCGCCAGTGCGGGATGCGGTCTCCTGCAGTCGTGCCGCCAGCTTCGCACTCAGCCCTTCCAGTGTGTCGGCGCTGAGCACGTAGCTCGCCCCGCTCGGCTTGGCAGGGAGCGGATATGCACCGGCGAAACCCTCCGCCGAGCGCTGGTCGTAGATCATGAACATCAGGTGGTTCGGATACTCCACCTCGGTCTCATCGAAGTGGCCGTGCGCATTGGTGCGATCGTTGTAGTTGCGCTTCTCGTTCATCGCCCGCTTGCCGTAGCGGTTGACCTGCAGCATGGAATCGCCGGGCGGGAAAAACACGCCGGCGGCGAGGTTGGGGCTCTGCAGTGCTTCTTCGAGCAGGATCTGCGTGCGCCAGGCACCGCCCATGTAGCCAAGGCGCGCACCAATTGCACCGCCAATGTTGATGAAATCGCCGGTCGACCAGGGCTGCGCGCAGGCGCCATAGATCGGCACCCGCTGGTAGGTCGCGACGAACTCCGGATTGTGGGCATAGCCCCCGCTGCCGAAGATCACGGCCTTGCGCGCCCGTACCGTGACAGTCTTGCCGGCCGCTTCCGCCTGCACGCCGATCACGCGGCCGGCATCGTTCAGCACCACACGCACCACGCGATGGTTGGTCAGGATCGGGATGCTGCGCTGCTTCAGCGCGCCGTTGAGGTGCACCATCAGGTCGGCGCCGAAGCCCACCGTCTTGCCATCCGCCTTCAGGGGCCCAAGCGCGCGCCCCGCCGGCACTTTGTTCTCCGGCACGTGATCCAGATAGTCGGTCGCCGGCCGGTCAAGCGCGAACATGCGCCACTCGGCCACCGCCAGCGCGCCAACCTGCCGCAGTTTGTCTATCGCCGGCGAGCAGTTGTCGTAACAGGCCTCGAGCATCGCCAGTTCACGCACGCCGATGCCAAGATCCGGCAGTGACGGGTTGAAGCGCTCAGGATACGAGAAGCGGGCCATGAAGCGGACGCAGTCGTCGCGCTTATCGTCGACGCCGCGCGCCTTCAGTACGAAATTGTTCGGGACCCACAGCACACCCGCCGACTTCGCCGAGGTGCCGCCGAGGATGGGCGCCTTCTCGAGCACCGTGACCGAGTCGCCGTTCTCATGGGCGATGATGGCCGCCGTCGAGGCGCCTGCGCCACTGCCAACGACGACGATGTCGGCCTCATGATCCCACTGGTCGGCGGCTGTGGCCCGGGTCGGGAGCCAGGTGGCCGCGCCGAGTGCTGCCGTGGCGGCTCCCGCACCTGCCAATACCTGTCGCCGCGTAACGCTGTCTCGTGTGCCGCTCATGTCAACTCTCCCGGATGCCTGCCAACTGGCCCTGCCGTGATGGCCTAGCGCTTCAGCTGAATGCCGGACTTCTCGCGGTCCCAGCAGTCCGCCGTCACGCCCTCGGCCTTGAGCTTGAATTTCTCGACGCGCTCGCTCGGAGTCTTTGGCAGCGAAGTCCGGATTGCGATATAGCGCGGAATGGCAAAATACGCCATACGTGGTTCGCACCAGCGGATGATCTCCTCGGCGGTAAGCGTCTGCCCTTCCTTGAGCACCACCACGGCCTTGACGTCCTCTTCGCCGACGTCTGCCGGCACGCCGACGACCGCAGCTTCAAGTACCGCGGGATGCGAGTCGATGACGGCCTCAACCTCGAACGATGAGATGTTTTCGCCGCGCCGCCGCAAAGCCTGCTTCTTGCGGTCACCAAAATAGAAGTAGCCGTCGGCATCCATCCGCCCAAGATCGCCGGTGTGGATCCAGCCATTCTGGAACAGCTCCAGTGTTGCGTCCGGCTTCTTGTAATAACCGGTCGTGCCGACGAACATCTTGTTCGAGCGCGCAATGAATTCACCTGGCGTGCCCGGCGCACATTCGTTGTCGTCGTCATCGACGATGCGCACGTCCCAACCG
>JBAVRE010000282.1:0-7522 GCA_049694695.1 Steroidobacteraceae bacterium
GGGGCGAGTTCCAGGCAGCGCGACAGGAGAGTTTCAGCGTCTGCGTAGCGACCAAGGCGCGCGCCGACTTCGGCGAGCATGCGGATCGCTGCCACGTCGGTCGGAAAGCGGCGCAGATGCGCACGCAGCAGGGATTCGGCTTCCGGTATCCGCTTTTCGACCAGGGCCGAGGCCGCTTCCAGGAGCCGTGGATCATGGGTTGATGCCTTGATGTGGTTGGCGTAAGCGGTATCGGCGCCGGCCAGATCGCCCGTGACCGTCAGCACATCGCCCAGCGCGCGCCAGGCGTCCGGCAGGTCCGGTTTCAGTGCGACCGCACGCCCCAGGGCAGCGGCAGCTTCGGCATGCTGGCCCGCCTCCCCCAGCGTGAGACCCAGTTCGTAATGCGCCGCCGCCCACCGGTGCTGGGCATCGACCAGCGCCCTGAGGGTTCGCAATGCGGTGGCCGAATCGCCGCTACTGCGCTGTGCCATTCCCAGCAGGAGTGTTGCCACGGGATGATTCGGAACCACTTTAAGGATCTCGCTGGCCTGCTCCACCGCCAGGGCAGGATTGGCCTGCAGCAATCCGGAGGCATGCGCCAGCGCGATCTCAACCGTTCCGGTGGGTTCCACGGCGCTCGCCATTACGCGCATCCTGCTGACAGCAACAACAATTGGTAGCCGATTCTAGAGCAAGCCCCGGAGGTCCGCAGTGCTTAGCCGGGTTGACCGCGCCCCGGGTGCGATCCTAAGCTGGCTGGCCAGTAGCCAGGGCCGGAGAACGAGATAAACGCACGTCGTCTGACCGCCCTCGCCGCTGCCGCTGCCTTGGCAGCCACGCCGGCCCTGAGCACGCCTACTCGTGCGACCGCGCTCGCCCTTGGGACAGTGCCGCTCACGCCCGATACCGGCTCGCTCGCCGTACATTGCGGTGCGCTGATCGATGGCGCCGCCGACACGGCCCGACGCAACGTCACGGTCGTGATCCGCAACGGGCACGTGGAATCCTTGCTCGCGGGTCGGCAGATTCCCGGCGACATGCCCTTTCTGGAGTTGGGCAGCGGCTACACCTGCCTGCCCGGCCTCATTGATATGCATACCCACCTGACAGATCGACCTGGCGATACCGCAGATCTCAGGGTGTACTTTACGCGTAGCGCCGCAGATCAGCTGGCCATCAGCAAAGCGAACGCCGCCGTGACGCTGGCCGCGGGGTTCACGACCGTGCGCAATGTGGGGTGCTACATCGCCTGGACCGATCGGCAGATGCGCGATGCTATCAACCAGGGCCAGATGATCGGCCCGCGTATGCAGGTGGTGGGCTACTACCTGACGATTCCGGGCGGCGGCGGCGATCTGTTGATTCCCGGCGTTCCCGAGCAAGACATTCCCGCAAACGTACGCGCCGGGGTGGCACGCGGTGCAGCCGAGTTCAGGCACAAGGCGCAACTGGCGATCGACGGCGGCGCCGATGCGCTGAAGATCATCGCCTCCGGCGCGGTGCTGGCCTACGGCGGCGTGCCCGGCGAGCCGGAAATGACGCCGGAAGAGATCTCCGCCGTCGTTGAAGTCGCCCATGCCGCGGGCCGCAAGGTGGCAGCCCACGCGCACGGGGCGCTGTCCATCAGGCAGGCCATCCTGGCAGGCGCCGACACCATCGAGCACGCCTCCTACATCAACGATGAAGATATTGCGCTCGCGCTGACGCACCACGTCGCCCTGTCGATGGATGTCTATAACGGCGACTACATCGACACCGAAGGCAGGAAGCAGCATTGGCCGGAGGAGTTCCTGCGCAAGAACATCGAGACCACCGAAGTGCAGCGACAGGGCTTCAGCCGTGCTCTCGCGGCCGGAGTGCCGATGGTGTTCGGCACGGACTCGGCCGTCTACCCGCACGGCTTGAATGCCCGACAATTCCCGATAATGGTGGCGCACGGCATGACGCCCATGCAGGCCATCAAGTCGGCCAGTTCCACCGCGGCGCAGTACATAGGCTGGGAGGATCGGGTCGGTCGATTGGCGCCGGGTCTGTTCGGCGATCTGATTGCCGTCAAAGGCGATCCACTCAAGGACATCACTCGTCTGCAGCAGGTGGCAGTAGTGATCAAGGGCGGCGTCGCCTTCAAGTTGCCGAGCGGGCAATAGCTCCTTGAACGTCGCCTTTCCCAGGGTTCCGGTCCGGGTGCGCATCCTGGCGCTGATATTTGCCTTGAGCTTCGTCAATTATCTGCTGCGCAACAACATGTCGGTGGCGATCGAGAGCATCCAGAGGGAATTTCATTTTTCCGAACAGGATGTGGGCTGGATCCTGGGCAGTTTCAATTTTTCCTACGCGGCCTTTCAGATACCCGGCGGCCTGTTCGGCGATTGGCTGGGCCCGCGCCGTGGTTTGACGATCATCGCGCTCGGCTGGGGACTGCTCACACTGCTGACCGGCTTTGTGCCGCATGTCATGGCAGCTTCGGCCAGCGGGGCGCTCATCGCGCTGGTGAGCGTGCGTTTCCTGCTGGGGGTCAGCAATGCGCCGACCTATCCGATCGTAGCCGGTACTTTTGCCAACTGGTTCCCGGTAGGGAACTGGGCCTTTCCGAATGCCGTGTCGAGTTCAGGACTGGCACTCGGGCAGGCGGCCATCGGGCCGCTGGTAACCGTGCTGATCGTGCACTTCGGCTGGCGCGCCTCCTTTATCTGGCTGTCTCCACTCGGTTTCCTCGCCGCGGCCTGGTGGTGGTGGTATGCGCGTGACACGCCGCGCGAGCACCGCGCGGTCGATGCCGCGGAACTCAGGCTGATTGACGCCATGCGCCCCGCGCCCGATGAGACCCAGCATCTGGCGCAGGCCTGGCGCAAGGTCCTGGGGCAACGCGATGTGCTGCTGCTGGCCGCCAACTATTTCTGCATGAACTATGTGTTCTACATGTTTGCGCAGTGGTTGTTTCTCTACCTGGTGAAAGAGCGCGGCTTTACGGTGCTGGAAGGCGGCTGGCTCTACGCGCTGCCGTTTCTGACCGGTGCGGTGCTGGCCACGGTGGGCGGGCTGGTGTGCGATTGGAGCTGCAAGCGCCTGGGACCGCGCTGGGGTTGTCGCCTGCCAGGCGCCGTCGGCATGTTCCTGGTCGCCGTACTGCTGATTGCCGGCGCCAGTGCTCCGAACCCCTACGTTGCCGTTGGGCTGCTCTCACTGTGTTTTGGCTTTACGCAGTTTACGGAGGGCTCTTACTGGCAGGCCTGCACCTTTGTGGCTGGGCCGCATACCGCCGCCGCCACCGGCGTCATGAATACCGGCGGAAATCTGCCCGGTTTCCTGGCGCCACTGGTGGGGTTCATGCTCGATCGCTTCGGCTGGATGCCCACGCTGTTTTCCGGCTCCATCTTCGCGCTGATCAGCGTGGTGCTGTGGCTGGTGGTGCGCATCGTTGAACCCGGCGATGCGCTACCCACAGCGCCAGAGACCCTCTGATTCGCCAGCCATGCCTTCCTCGCGCAGCTTGAAAAGATGTGCCAGCAGCGAGCGCCGGGCCAAGCTGTGCAGCGGCGCGGCCACATCATCGTAGACTCGCGCCAATAGCTCGTCTTCGCCAATCGGTTCGTGCGAGTGCAGGACACGCAGCACCTTGGCCTCGCGCCGGTGGCGATGCTGAATGACGTGAGTGATTGCACTGGCCGGCTCGGCCATCAGAAACCCATGGCCGGGCGCCAGCCAGTCGAGGTCTTCGTTCAGCAGCGCACTGAGCGAGCGCAGGTAGGCGGCCATGTTGCCATCGGGCGGATTGATCACCACGGTCGAGGCCTGCATCACCTGATCGCCGGTGAACAACAGCTTCTCTTCCTCAAGCAGATAGCAGAAATGATTCGAGGCGTGGCCCGGCGTGTGGATGGCGCGCAGCGTGCACGGGCCCGGCAAGCTGATGCGCTGGCCGTCGGTCAGCACCTGCTCTGGCACAAAAGTGGCATCCTGCCACTGCGCATGATCCGCGATGCGCCCATAGACGCGTGCGCCGGTACGGGCCTTGAGCAGGGCCACGGCCGGCGAGTGATCCTTGTGCGAGTGAGTCGCCAGGATCCAGCGGATTGGCCCGGGTGCCGCGGCGAGCAGCGCTCCAACATGATGCTCATCGTGGGGGCCAGGATCGATGACCGCCCATTCGTTCGCAGCTCCGCCACCCACCAGGTAACTGTTGGTGCCAGGACCGGTCATCAGGCTGCCGTTGTTGGCGGTCACGCGAATGACGCGCGCGGAGAGACGTACCGCAACGCCAGCCGTCAGTTCACAGGACACGGTGCCCTGCCCGTCCGGGTCGAGTCGGCCGATCTCCGCCCAGGCCCACTCGTGGGGCAATACCAGACGGTGCCCTTCAGCGCTGAGCGCGCGGCGCGGCAGCGTCATGGGTATGTTGCGCGGCTCGCGCACCCAGTCGAGCAGTGCGGCGACGGACTGAAACTGCGTCAGGGTCGCCAGCGTATGGTGGGTGACGTCCACCAGTTTGAGCTCTCTTGATCGTGCCAGCGCGTCGGCAGGCGCGATCCACTGCTGCTCGACCAGCTCGGTGCCATCGTGAGTGGCATTCTGTCCCGCGGGAAGCCCGGCCAGAAAAAATCGCGTGTCGAATCGCTTGGGCATGCCCGGTGGCGTGATCCAGTGGCTGAGGTAATGCAACTCGGCTACGTTCAGGCGCAGCCCGAAGCGTTGGCACAGCGAGTTCCAGTCGTGCTCGCCACGTTGCAGAGCTGCCCGCCATTGCGCCGCTTCGGTGCTGTAGTCCTGCGAGAGGCTATCGGCAGCGCTCGCGGCCGGTGCGGCGAATAGTATGCCAGCCTCCTCGAAGCACTCGCGGATCGCCGCGATGTAGTAATCGAGGCCACCCTGCGCGAGGGTCAGGCGCAGGCTCGCTGCGGCATCGTCAAGGCCGGCGCAATAGCCATGCGACTGCCGGTCGCCGGCATCGACCTGGCCACCGGGAAACACCCAGGCGCCGCTGAATTGATCGCCGCGTGGCGCGCGTCGCATCAGCAGCACTTCCATGCCGGCCGGCACGGTCTCGCGCACGACAATCAGTGTCGCCGCCGGGCGCAGCGGGCGATCAGCGGCCGGCACTGCTGCCGGCCAGGGCCGTGATCTCGACTTCGCGCTCCGCGACCTTAAGCCGCTCGCCCAACGCCGCGCCCAACAGGCTGCGGGCGATGGGCGATACGTAACTGAGCTTGCCCGCGCCAGGGTCGGCCTCGTCCTCACCGACAATGCGAAATACCCGCAGCGATCCATCGTCATGGCGCAGCGTGGCCTGCACGCCGAATCGAATGACCTGCGGTTGCAGTTCCGGTTCGATCAGCCGCGCCGAAGCGCGCCGGGCGCTCCAGTAGCGCAGTTCACGTGCGGTAACCGCCAGCTCGCGGACATCACCCTGCTCCTGGGCCGCCGTGCGCGCCACGGTCAGTTGCCGCACGGTTTCTTCCATGGCGGCGAGACCCTCGGCCGTGACGAAATTCGGGTGAGCGCTGATGGGCCGATCCGGCAGGATGTCGGCGGCAGCGGCAGCGTCCGGGTCCTGCTCACGAGTGAAGGCGCGACTCATCTTCGAATCATGCTCCACTCGGGTAGCCGCGACAAATGCCGGCCGGGACGCGTGGCCTTTGGCCCCCGGGCCGTATTCTCAGGGCTGGGCTGCCGGCGCCGCCGGTGAATCGGGCGCTTCGGCTGCGGCGGATGCCGGGGCCATGGTATCCGTGTGCAAGGCCGCCTCTTCCGCCTTCCTGGTCATGACGATGATACTGATACGACGGTTGATGGGGTTACGTGGATTATCCTTGTCGAACAGCACCGCCGATGAGAGCCCGACGATGCGCGCCATTTTCCCCGCCTCCAGGCCGCCACTTTCAAGTGCCCGGCGCGCGGCATTGGCGCGATCGGCGGACAGGTCCCAATTGGTGTAGCCGTTCTTCGCGACATAGGGCGTGACATCGGTGTGCCCGGACAGGCTGATGCGATTGGGCACGGTGTTCAGGTAGCTGACCAGTTCGTGCAGGATGCTGGTGGTATAGGGCTTGAGATTGGAGCGACCCAGATCAAACATGGGCCGGTTCTGGGCGTCCACAATCTGGATGCGCAGGCCTTCCGGCGTGAGATCGAGCAGCAGCTGATCCTTGAACGGACGCAGCGCCTGACTCTCGTCAATCGCCTTGCGCAGATCGTCCATCAGCGATTGCAGCTGCTTCTTTTCCGCTTCCGCGGCCAGACGTTGCGCTTCATCGAGATCCTTGGGGTTGGTCTGGGCGCCCGCCGCAAGCCCGGTATCCTTGCGGATCGCCGATTTTGGCGCGTCCATGCCGCCGCCCAGATTGATCAGACTGGTGCTGGCTCCGCCCGGACCATTCACGCCCTTGGCGGCCTTGACCGATTTGCCCTGCTCCATGCTCGGGTTCTTGAAATACTCGAACATCGCCGCACGCTGCTCTTTGGTCACGGCGGCCACCAGCCACATGACCAGGAAGAAGGCCATCATGGCGGTCACGAAATCGGCATAGGCGACCTTCCAGGCGCCGCCGTGGTGGGCGGCATCGGCTTTGCGCCGCCGCTTGACGATGATGATGGGGCGCTTGGCCTTGTCGATCACGCCGCTGCGCCCTCTTTCTTCTTGCCCTTGAGGTGATTCTCGAGATCGGCGAATGTGGGGCGCACTTCACTGAACAGCAGCTTACGGGCAAACTCGATCGCCACCGGCGGCGCGTAACCGCGCACGCTGGCCACCAGCGCCATCTTCACGACTTCAAAGGCCTTGCCCTCTTCGTGGGCGCGATGCGCCATGGCGCTGGCGGTCGGGCCGACAAAGCCGTAGGAAACCAGAATGCCCAGGAAGGTACCCACCAGGGCCGCCGCCACCTTGTGGCCAATGGTGGCGGTATCCGCCCCTTCCAGGGCGCCCATGGTATTGACGATACCCAGCACGGCCGCAACGATGCCGAAGCCGGGCAGCGCATCGCCGACCTGCTGAATGGCGTGCGAGGGTTCAGTCGATTCCTTGTGATGATTTTCGAGCTCGTATTCGAGCAGCGATTCGAGCTCGTTCGGATCGAGATTGCCGCCCACCATCAGGCGCAGGCAGTCGGTGATAAATTCGATGAAATGATGGTCAGCCAGGATGCGCGGATATTCGCTGAACAGTGCACTCTTGTCGGGGGCCTCGAGATCGGCCTCGATGGCCAGCATGCCGGACTTGCGGATCTTGACCAGGATGTCATACAGGAGTTTCAGGATATCGGCGTAGTCGGCACGCCGGTAGCGCGGCGCCTTGATCAATGCGAAGGCGTTGACAAAGGAGGCCTTCACCACCTTGATGGGGTTGCTGATGATGAACGCGCCAAATGCCGCGCCGATGATGATGATCACTTCGGTGGGGTGCCAAAGCGCAAGCAAATGGCCGCCGTCGGCCATGAATCCCAGGAGGACTGAGGCGATCACGACCACCGTGCCGATGATCTGAAACATGGTTTTTGGCTGCCCCAAATGTGGAAAGGTGCAGCTTTTGGTATCGGCCTGCGGG
>JBAVRE010000283.1:0-42549 GCA_049694695.1 Steroidobacteraceae bacterium
GACCGAACAGCTCTGATTCCAGCAGCTCGGACGGAATCGCCGAAGTGTTGAGCGCAATGAAAGCCTTGGCGGCACGCGGGCTGTGCTCGTGCAGGGCGCGTGCTACCAGTTCCTTGCCGGTGCCCGATTCGCCCGTGATCAACACATTGACGCTGCTGCGTGACAGGCGACCTATGGCCCGAAACACCTGTTGCATCGTCGGCGCCTTGCCCAGCAGTTCAGGAATCGGCGCCGCCGTGCTGGCCAGCGTCGCGACCGGTCGCACACCGGATTGTGCTGCACGGCGTACCAGCTCGACCGCCTGGTCGATGTCAAAGGGCTTGGGCAGATATTCAAAGGCGCCGCTGCCATAAGCCGTGACCGCGGCACCGAGGTCAGAGTGCGCCGTCATCACGATCACCGGCAGATCCGCATGACTGCTGCGCACCTGCCGGAGCAGGTCTATGCCGGACTGGCCGCTCATGCGCACATCGGTGATCAGCACGTCAGGGGCATCGGTGTGCAGCGCGAGCAGCGCCGCTTCCGCGGCTTCGAAGGCTCTGGGCTGCATGCCGGCGTTGCGCAACGCGCGTTCCAGCACCCAGCGGATCGACGCATCGTCATCGACCAGCCAGACGCGCAGTGGTGCGGTAGTCATGCGGCATCCTCCAGCGGCAGCAGCATCGAGAAAATCGTCAGTCCCGGGCGGCTCTCGAATTCGATGATGCCGCCGTGTCGCGCCGCCATGTCCTGCGCCACCGACAAGCCCAGGCCCGTGCCTTCGGGTTTGGCGGTGACCAGCGGGAAGAACAGCGTCTTGTGCAGATCGCCTGGCACACCCGGGCCATTGTCTTCAACCTGTATGCAGGCCACCAGCCGGTGGCGCTCGGGCCCGATGTTATGGTTGGAAAGCGTGCGCGTGCGCAGTATCAGCTTGCCGCTCCCGGCCAGCGCCTGCAGCGCATTGCGTGCCACATTGAGCAGCGCCTGGATGATTTCATTGCGATCGAAGCGACCCTCGGGCACGCTCGGATCGTAATCGCGCTCGAGGCTCACGCCGCTGGGCGCCTCGCTGCGTAGCAGTTGATACACATGCTCGCAGACTTCATGCACATTGAGCTGCTGCTTGCGCGGCGGCCCGCTGGGTCCGAGCATGGTGTCGACCAGGTCGCGCAACCGGTCGGCTTCGGTGATGATCACCGTGGTGTATTCCTTGAGCGCGCCATCGTGCAGCTCCCGCTCGAGCAACTGCGCAGCGCCGCGCAGGCCGCCCAGCGGGTTCTTGATTTCATGCGCCAGCTGGCGAATCATCAGCCGGCTGCCATCGACCCGGGTGAGCAGTTCCGTGTCGCGCGAGATGCGCTGGCGCTGCCGTGCGTCGACCAGCTCGACCAGCAGATGCGTGCCAGTGATCTGTCCGGCCAGCGGCGTCACCGAGATATCGACCAGCACCGACGGGTGCGCCGACTGCAGCATCGGCAGCGGCGCGAGCGCCAGCTCGTGGCCGGCGCAGGTCTCGGCGCTGTCGAGCGAGCGGCGCAGCAGCTCAACCAGCGGCCCCGCGCCGGCGAACAGTTCACTTACCGGATGCCCGCGCGCCTGCCTCAAGCTCAGGCCCAGCAGATCCTGCGCGCCCACGTTCGCATAGACCACGCACAGTTGCGCGTCGAGCACCAGCAGGCCGGTGGCGAGCGCATCGAGCAGCTCGGTGGAATCGAAATGCGCCAGCGGCGAGCTGGCTTCGGCATCACGGGCCATGATTGCGGCGCCCGCCAGGTCGCGTACCGCCGCTGCGCAGACCGCAACGGCGCGTCAGTGACGGCGAGTGGGATTCGCGGGCGCGAGCACCGACGGCTGGCGCACGTGAAATCGCACCAAGGGCGACCTGCAGACACTCCGGTTGTTGGAATCGCGCAGCTCGGCTGCCACGGTGTGCGTGCCACGTTCGATCGGCGAGATGTGGAATTCGAGCTGGTCGGCGGTCGCCGCTTCCATCGCCGCACCGTCGAAACTCAGCACCACGTGATCGTTCGATCGTTTGGGCGGATGCGGCTCCACGGCCACGGTCAGCGAGTCGACGTCGATCAGCACCTGGTCGTCGGCGGGTTGCACCACGGCACAGCTGCTGTACTGAAAGGACGTATCGGCGCGCCGTTTGCCTGCCGCCCCCGGGTTCGGACGGCCGGTGAGCGTATTGTCCGGGGTCAGATCGCCGCTGCCGCTGGAGGAATAGGTCTGCGCCGAGCCCAGCACGATCTTCTCGGCGCCCTGGTGCGGCTGATCCGAATAATGCACACCGTCGGCATCCACCCAGCGATAGGTGACGCCAGCCGACACACAGGTTGCAAACAGCAGCAGCAGGAGAGTGCTTGAGGTGCGCATGGGGCTCAAGCATAGACCCCTTCGCGCCCCGGGTACAAAAGCGGGTGACAGCGCTGTGATGTCCGTCACCCGCTTGCGTGTGCACGAGGCCTGCGGCCGCAGCGCGTCAGACGCTGTAATACATATCGAGCTCGCAGGGATGCGTCGACATGCGGTAGCGCTGAACTTCCTGGTTCTTCAGGCCGATATAGGCATCGATCACGTCGTCCGTGAACACGCCGCCGCGCTTGAGGAACTCGCGATCCTTGTCGAGGTGCTCAAGCGCCATATCGAGCGAATGGCAGACCTGCGGGATATGTTTGGCCTCTTCCGGCTCCAGGTCGTAAAGATCCTTGTCGGCCGGATCGCCGGGGTGCATCTTGTTCTGGATGCCATCGAGCCCGGCCATCATCATGGCCGCAAAGGCGAAGTACGGGTTCGCGGCCGAATCCGGGAAGCGCACTTCGATGCGGCGCGCCTTCGGATTGGGCACCCACGGAATGCGGATCGAGGCGCTGCGATTGCGGGCCGAGTAAGCCAGCATCACCGGCGCTTCGAAGCCCGGCACCAGGCGCTTGTAGCTGTTGGTGCCCGGATTGGTGAAGGCGTTGATCGCCTTGGCATGCTTGATGATGCCACCGATGTAGTAGAGCGCCGTGTCGGAGAGTCCACCGTACTTGTCGCCTGCGAACAGTGCCACGCCCGCTTTCTGCAGCGACTGGTGCACGTGCATGCCGGAACCGTTGTCGCCGACCAGCGGCTTGGGCATGAAGGTTGCGCTCTTGCCGTGCAGGTGCGCGACGTTGTGCACGCAGTACTTGAGGATCTGCACTTCGTCGGCCTTTTTTACCAGGCCACCGGCGCCGACGCCGATTTCGCACTGGCCACCGGTCGCGACTTCATGGTGATGCACTTCGACCGTGAGGCCCATGTCCTCGAGCGCCTTGCACATCGCCGAGCGGATGTCCTGGAAGGCATCGACCGGCGGCACTGGAAAATAGCCGCCCTTGACGCCGGGGCGATGCCCCATGTTGCCCTCGGGGTAAGCAGTGTTGGAATTCCACGCGCCCTGCACCGAATCGATCGCGTAGCCACAGCTGTGCATGTCGTTGTTCCAGCGCACGCTGTCAAAAATGAAGAATTCGTTTTCCGGCCCGAACAGCGCGCCATCGGCAATGCCGGTCGACTTGAGGTAAGCCTCGGCGCGCCTGCCCAGCGAGCGCGGGTCGCGCTCATAGCCCTGCATGGTGGCCGGCTCGATCACATCGCAACGGATGTTGACCGTGGCGTCGGCGAAGAACGGGTCAAGAACGGCCGTGCTGGCATCGGGCAGCAGAATCATGTCCGACTCGTTGATGCCCTTCCAGCCGCCGATCGACGAACCGTCGAACATCTTGCCTTCGACAAAGAAATCGGGCGTTACGTAGCGCGCCGGCACGGTGACGTGCTGCTCCTTGCCGCGCGTGTCGGTAAAGCGCAGGTCGCAAAACTTCACGGCTTTTTCTTTGACTAATTTGACGACATCGGTCGGACTCATAGCGCCTCCGGGTAGAGAAATCTGCAGGTACAGGATCCGGCTTGAATGCAGGCCCTGTGCCAGCTCCGGGTTGAAATTAAAATGTTTTGAAATCCGGGAGTTACCGACCAGCCGGGCGTGGCCGGCTGAACCTGAGGCTCCGCGCTGCACTAGTATAGTGCGCGCACCGTTTTGTTGCCCCGTTTCCGTGCCTTTTGTGCGCGCACGGCGCGGGCGAAACCGTAAGGCCTGTGTGGCTCTGTATACTCGCCTGCCAGTGACAGGCGGCGCGCAACCAAGGGTAGCGATGAAGAGCGGCAAGATTGGCGCAAAACCGCGCACATTTCAGGAACTTATCTTCGCTTTGCAGCGCTACTGGTCCGATCAGGGCTGCGTCATCCTGCAGCCCTACGATATGGAAGTGGGCGCCGGCACATTTCACACGGCAACTTTCCTGCGCTCGATTGGCCCGGAGCCCTGGAGCGCGGCCTACGTCCAGCCCTCGCGCCGACCGACCGACGGCCGCTACGGCGACAACCCGTTCCGGCTGCAGCATTACTACCAGTTCCAGGTGCTGATCAAACCCTCGCCCGCTGACATCCTCGAGAAATATCTGGGAAGTCTGGCCGCCCTGGGACTCGATCCGCTGGTCAACGACGTGCGTTTTGTCGAGGACAACTGGGAATCACCCACGCTTGGCGCCTGGGGCCTGGGCTGGGAAGTGTGGCTTAACGGCATGGAGATCACGCAGTTCACCTACTTTCAGCAGGTCGGCGGTCTCGACTGCCGGCCGGTGAGCGGCGAGATCACCTATGGCCTCGAGCGCCTGGCCATGTACCTGCAGGGTGTCGAGAGCATTTTCGATATCGTCTGGGCCGACGGCCCGCGTGGACGGGTCACTTACGGCGACGTGTTCCACCAGAACGAGCAGGAGCAGTCCGCCTACAATTTCGAGCACGCTGATACGGCCGTACTGTTGCGGCATTTCGATGATCATGAGCGCGCCTGCAGCGCCCTGCTGACCGCCAGGCTTGCCTTGCCGGCCTATGAGCAGGTGCTCAAGGCCTCGCATACCTTCAACCTGCTGGACGCGCGCCGCGCCATATCCGTGACCGAACGGCAGCGCTTCATACTGCGGGTCCGCACGCTGGCGCGCGGCGTCGCGCAGACCTACTACGCGAGCCGCGAGGCACTGGGCTTTCCGCTGCTGGCGCAATCCACAGGCGGTGGTGCGTGAGCGCCCTGAAGCCTGGCACCGCGCCGCCGCTCGTACGCCGCGATTTTCTTTTTGAGCTCGGCACTGAAGAGCTGCCGCCCAAGGCTTTGCCGACCCTCGAAAAATCGCTGCGCGAGGCCATTGCCGAGCGGCTCGCCGCCGCCGGCCTGGTGCACGGCGCCCTGCAATCCTTCGCGACGCCGCGGCGGCTCGCAGTGCGCGTGTGGCGCCTGGCACTGCAGCAGCCCGATCAGCAGATACGCCGCCGTGGCCCGCCGCTGCGTGCCGCCTTTGACGCCGCGGGTGCGCCGACGCGCGCCGCCGATGCCTTCGCGGCCAGTTGCGGTGTGACCCTGGACGCGCTCGGTCGCGAGCGCGACGAGAAAGGCAATGAGTACCTGTGGTTTGGCGGCACCAAGCCCGGCGCCACTACGGCGTCGCTGTTGCCCGGCATCGTCAGCGAAGCTTTGGCCGCTCTGCCTATCCCCAGGCGCATGCGCTGGGGTGAGGGCGAAGCGCAGTTCGTGCGCCCGGTGCATTGGCTGGTGATGCTGCTCGGCAGCGAAGTGGTGCCGGCCACCATTCTGGGAACGGCCGCCGGCCGCAGTACGCGCGGCCATCGCTTTCATGCGCCGCGCGAGCTGCCGCTGCGCGCGCCGGCCAGTTACGAGCGCACACTGCAGCAGCGCGGCTTTGTCCAGCCAGATTTCGCCGCGCGGCGCGAACTGATACGCGCGCAGGTGGTGGCTGCGGCCGAGGCGCTGGGTGGCCGGGCGATCATTCATCCCGAGCTGCTCGATGAAGTCACTGCACTGGTCGAATGGCCCGTGCCGGTCAGCGGACAATTCGAGCGGCGTTTCCTCGCCCTGCCGCGCGAAGTCCTGATCGCGACACTCCAGGACCACCAGCGTTATTTTGCCGTTGAATCGCCCGATGGCGCCCTGCTGCCCAATTTCATCACCATCAGCAATATAGAGAGTCGCGATGTCGCGGTGGTACGCGCCGGCAACGAACGCGTGGTGCGCCCACGCCTGGCGGACGCCGCATTCTTCTGGGAACAGGATCGCCGCACGCCGCTGGCGCAGCGCCAGGACGGCCTGGATCGCGTCACCTTTCAGGTGCAGCTCGGTTCCATCGGCGCCAAGGCACGGCGCATCGCCACGTTGGCCGAACTGCTGGCGCCAGTGGTGGGCGCAGCGGCAGCGCAGGTAGTGCGCGCAGCGCAATTGTGCAAGTGCGATCTGCTCACCACGATGGTGGGCGAATTTCCGGAACTGCAGGGCGTGATGGGTGAGTACTACGCGCGCGCCGATGGCGTGGAACCCGCCATCGCCACCGCGATCCGTGAACACTATCTGCCACGCGCTGCCGGCGATGCACTGCCGGCGACGCCAGCGGGCACGGCACTGGCCATCGCTGACCGCCTCGACACGCTGGCCGGCATCTTCGCCATCGGTCAGAAACCTTCCGGCACCCGCGACCCCTTTGCGCTGCGCCGCGCCGCGATCGGCCTGCTGCGTATTGCGCTGGAAAAGCATCTGGAATTTGACCTGCGCGCACTGCTGGGCCGCACGCTCGCCCTGGCAATCACCGCCATGGCCGAGGCCGGCGCGACCACAGCCGCGCCAGCCGACCCCGCGGCCCTGGTTGCCGAGATCCAGGCATTCATCATCGAGCGCCTGCGCGCCATGTACCTGGAGGGCGTTCGCATCACTGGCGTCAGCACCGAGATGTTCGATGCCGTGCTGGAAAGCGCCCCGGCGTCGCTGCCGGATTTCGAGGCGCGGCTGCGCGCGCTGGTGTCGTTCCTGACCCGGCCCGAGGCCGCGAGTCTCACGGCCGCCAACAAGCGCATTGCCAACATCCTGAAGAAATCGGCGAGCGGCCGCAGCTTGTCGGTCGACGCGCAGCTGCTCCAGGTCACGGCTGAACTGGCGCTGCAGCGCGAACTGGAGGGCGCGCGACCTGGCGTTGAAGCGGCGCTTGCCGGCCGTGACTATGCGGCCGCCTTTACCGCGCTGGCGGCGCTGCGCCCGGTCATCGATGATTTCTTCGAGTCGGTGCTGGTGAATGACAGCGACGCGCGGCTGCGCGATAACCGGCTGGCGCTGCTGGCACAGTTGCGCGCGCTGTTCACGCGCATTGCCGATCTGTCGCGCCTGCCCGGTTGATCGCCCATGCAGTGGCTGCGTTCCCTGGTGTTCACGCTCTGGTTCTTTCTCTGGACTGCCTGCTACGCGATATTTTTTTTCATTGCCGCAGCGCTGCTGCCGTATCGCGGCCGCCTGGTGCTGGCGCAGGCGTGGGGAAAAGTCCTGCTGTGCACGCTGCGCTGGTGCTGCCGGCTCGATTATCAGATCAGCGGCCGCGAGCACCTGCCGGCGGGCAATCACGTCGCTTTGATCAAGCATTCTTCGAGCTGGGAGGCCTTTGCCCAGCTGGTAATGCTGCCGGCGCAGGTCTGGGTGCTCAAGCGCGAGCTGATGTGGGTGCCGGCGCTCGGCTGGAGCCTGAAGCTGATGCGCGCCATTGCCATCGATCGCGGTGCCGGTGGCGCGGCCGTACGCAGCGTGATCGAACAGGGTAAACAGCGCCTTGCCGAAGGCAAATGGGTAGTGATTTTCCCGGAGGGCACGCGCATGCCCCCCGGCGCGACCCGTCGTTATGGTGTCAGCGGTGCGCTGCTGGCTATTGAAGCAGGCAAATTGATCGTGCCGATAGCCCACGATGCCGGCTACTACTGGCCACGGCGCGGTTTATACAAAAAGCCCGGCGTTATCCGCGTGACGATCGGCCCGCCTATCCAGACCGCCGGGCGCGACCCGCGCGAAATCAATGCCGAAGCGCAGGCCTGGATCGAGGCGCATTCGCGCCCCGCGACCGGGCCGACAGGCTAAGGCGACGCCTCAACGTCCCAACGCGGTCTGCAGCGCGGCCATCTCGGCGGCCGATTCCGTGAGCAGCAGCGTACAGTCGGCCGCGTTCAACCCCAGGCGGGTGACGGCGCGCGCTTCACGCAGTTTTTCCACCATCAGTTCCGGGGAACCCTTAAGACTGTTGAGCAATGCCGCCGTGGCCAGCACGTCCGGCAAGGCACTGCCGGGGCGCGTCTCCTGGTCGCGCGTCTCGAAAGTATGTACGGCGTCGACCACTTCGTCGACCACGTGCCAGCTCGCCAACAGCGCGCGCGCAATACCCGCATGCCGGTCGCGCACAATCGCCTGGTAAGACCCAGGGTCGGCGAACAACTCGCGATGTGCGGCCGCGCGCGTCAGAATATAGATACGCCCCACGTTGGCGATCAGGCCGGCAAACAATGCGGTATCCGGACTCATGCGCCGGCAGCGGCGCGCGACCGCACAGGCACTGGAAGCCATGGCCACGGAATCCAGCCACAATTGCGAAAGCTGCGGCTCGATGTCGCGGTATTCACTGCGGCGACGTAACTGCGCGACCGCGAAGCTGACCGCGGCGGCACGCAGACTATCGAACCCCAGGCGTGCGACCGCGGTGCGCAGATCGATGACCGGCGTGCTCGAGGGGTTCATTGCGGCCGAATTGGCCAGGCTCACGATCCGCGCCGCCAGTACCGCCTCGGCGCCAACGATGCGTACCACCATATCGGTGCTGACGCTCTCGTCGGCCAGCAGGTCCTGCACCCGCAGCGCCACTTCCGGAAAGCCCGGCAGCTCCACCGGCCCCGCACTCAGTGCTGCGCCAAGTTCACGCGCAAACTCGCAGCCAGCATCCTGCTGGGCGTTGTTCTCGCCAGGCACTGGGGCAATCGTGTTCATTGCTCCGGCCTGTATCGGCCTGGGCGAGCGCTTACTTGAGCGCCCCGGATTCAGCCAGCTGCAACCCGCCAGGGGAACTCGGTCACATATTGGTCGCGCCGCTTGGCGCCTCGCCGGCCCGCGGAGCAGTTTCCGTGGCCGGTTCCCCGGCAAACTTGCGAGCCAGCCAGCGCTCGAAGTCATCGATCATCGTGAAGCCGGCGGGCACCATGACCAGGGTCAGCGCGGTGGAGGTAATCAGGCCGCCGATCACCGCGATCGCCATCTGCCCCTGGAAGCCGGCGTCGCCCGACAGCCCGATGGCAACCGGCGTCATCCCGGCGATCATCGCCACCGAGGTCATGACGATCGGGCGCGCACGCTTGTGGCCAGCCTCGAGCAGGGCGGTCAGCCGATCCTTGCCGGCGCGCATTTCCTCGATGGCGAATTCAACCAGCAGGATTGAATTCTTGGCGACGATGCCCATCAGCATGAGGATGCCGAGCACCGTTGAGATCGAGAACGGACTGCCGGTAACCGCCAGCGCCACCACCGTGCCGCCGATCGCCAGCGGCAGTGCCGAAAGAATCGTGATCGGCTGGAAGACACGCGCGAACAGCAGCACCAGCACTGCGAATACCATGAGGATGCCGGCGACCATGGCAATGACGAAGCTGGTGAACAGTTCCTGCATGTACTGTGCCTGGCCGATCTCGACGATCTGCACGCCGGTGGGCAGGTTCTTGAAGATCGGCAGCGCGCGGATCTTGTCGAGTGCCGTGCCGAGCTGCGCATTGTTCAGGTCGGCTTCGAGCGAGATGCGCCGGGCCTGGTTATAGCGGCGCACTTTCGAAGGCCCCTGCCCGAAGGAGATGTCAGCCACCGCCTTGAGCGGCACCGTGGCGCCGCTGGCGGTGCGCACCGGCAGGTTCTCGATGGTCGCCAAGTTGCTGCGCGCAGATTCAACCAGGCTCACACGTATGGGAATCTGCCGGTCGGAGAGCGAGAACTTGGCATTGTTCTGCGGGTTGTCGCCGAGCGTCGCCACGCGCACGGTCTCGCTGATGCTGGCGACGGTGACGCCAAGTTGCGCGGCGAGGTCGAGTCGCGGGCGCACCCGCAGTTCGGGCCGCGCCATGTCACCATTGATGCGCGGATCGCGCAGCTCCTTGAGCGTGCGCATCTGCTCGACCGCCGTGCGCGCCGTGCGCTGCACCAGCTCCGGATTGCTGCCGACGACGTACAGCGTGAGATCGCGCCCGCCGCCATCGTTCTGACTCTGGAAGGTGACGCGCGCATCGGGTATCACCCGCAGCTCCTTGCCGACCTGCTGCTCCCACTTCTTCTGACTCAGTTTGCGCTGCGACGGCTGCACCAGCTGCACGTAGATGTTGCCGGAGCGCACTTCACCATCCTCATCCTCGCCCAGCGACTCGACCACATTCATGACTTCTGGGTGGCGCCGCAGGATCTGGTAGGCCTGGTCTGCAGCTGCCGCGGTCTGGCTGAGCAGCACGCCGGGGGGCAGCTCCACCTTGACCGTCGAGGACGAGCTGTCGTTGTCCGGCGTGAAGGCCTTGGGAATCAGGATCAGGCCGATGACCGAAAGCACGAAGAACAGCACGCCCGCGCCCATGGTCTTCCAGCGATGCCTGACGGTCCAGCGCAGCGTACGCAGGTACCACTCCATGGTCGGGCCGTCGGCGCCGCGCAGCTTGTCGTGCGGCTTGAGCATGTAGGCCGCCATCAGCGGCGTGATCAGGCGTGCGACCACCAGCGACATGAACACCGCCACGGCGACGGTGAAGCCGAACTGGATGAACCACTGGCCGACCAGCCCGCCCATGAAGCTGACCGGCAGGAACACCGCGATGATGGCGGCCGAGCAGGCGACCACCGCGAGCCCGATCTCGTCGGCGGCATCCATGGCGGCCTGGTAGCCGGTCTTGCCCATTTTCATGTGGCGCGTGATGTTCTCGATCTCGACGATGGCATCGTCGACCAGCACGCCGGTGATCAACGACAGCGCCAACAGCGTCATCTGGTTGAGCGTGAAACCAAACCAGTGCATGAAAGCGAAGGTGGGAATGGCCGCCAGCGGAATCGCCACCGCCGCGATGCCGGTGGCGCGCCAGTCGCGCAGGAACACGAACACGATGGCCACCGCCAGGATCGCGCCTTCAATCAGTGCCTCGATGGAAGCGCGGTACGACTGCTGCGTAAAATCGACGGTGGTGAATACCTGCTTGAGGGTGATGCCACCATTCTCCTTGCTGACCTTGGCAAGTTCGTCCTCGACAGCGTGCAGGGTGGTGACGTCGGAGGATCCCTTGGCCTTGAACACCGCAAAGGTGGTCGAGGGTCGGCCATTGAGTCGCGAGATCGTGCGCACCTCGGCGATGCCATCGCGCACCTCGGCGATATCGCGCAGGCGCGCCACACGGCCGTCGAGCATGGTCAGACGGGTATCGCCGAGCTGATCAGCGCTGTGCGCGCTGCCGAGCACGCGTATCGACTGTTCGCTGCCGCCCACCTGGGCACGCCCGCCGGCCGCGTCGAGATTTACCTGGCGCAGCTGCTGATTGACCTCGCCCGCCGTGATGCCCATGGATTCCATGCGCGCCGGGTCCAGATCGACGCGCATCTCGCGGTTCACGCCACCGGAACGATTGACCTGTGCTACCCCCGGTATCGCCAGCAGGCGTTTGCTGATCGTGTCGTCAACGAACCAGGAGAGTTGCTCCTCGCTCATGCTGCTGGTGCTGACCGCGTAATAGACAATCGGCCCACCGTCGATATCGATGCGCCGCACCTGCGGCTCGAGAATGCTCTGCGGCAGATCGCTGCGTACCTTGGCGACCGCGTCGCGCACATCAGTGGTCGCGCGATCGATGGGCGTGCCGATCTGGAACTCGACAAACATATGTGCGGAGCCTTCGATCGCCAGCGAGGTGATGTTCTTGACGTTGCCGACGTTGGCGACCGCGCCTTCGACCTTTTGCAGGATCTGTGTCTCGATTTCCGTCGGTGCGGCACCGGGCTCGAAGATCATCACTTCCACGAACGGCGCGGAGACGTCCGGATTCAGTGTGATTGGCATGCGTACGAAAGCGACGATGCCGAACACGGTCAGCACCGCAAACAGCACCAGCGGAAAAACCGGGTGGGTGATCGCCCAGGCGGATATCTTTCTCATGGTGCGCTGGCCGCGCCCGAGCTGCCACTGCCGCTCGCGACGCGCGCGCCGGGCGGAGCGGCCCCTGGTGTGACGGCAACGCTCACCTGCTCACCAGGACGAAGAAAGGCGCCAGCTATAGCCACCACACGCTCATTGCCCTTGAGCCCGCCGGTGACCAGCAGGCCCTCGGCGCGCGCGCCGCCCACACTGATGGCGCGGCGCTCAATCTTGTCGCCGGCGCCGACGATCAGGGTGTAGCTGCCCTCCTCGTCACTGAGCACCGCGGTCTGCGGCAATATGGTGCCCGCCGTAGCGCCCACCTGGATCTCGGCCCGCGCAAAAGCGCCAGGGCGCAGATTCTGATCGGCGGCGGGCAGCGCAATGCGCACCGTACCCTGTCGCGTCACCGGATCGATGATCGCACCGATCTGCCAGAGCTTGCCCGTGAAGGGTTGCGCCACGCCATCGAGGCGCACCTGCGCCAGCTGCCCGACCTTGAGACGCGGCATGTCCTGTTCGGTCACCTGGCCGCGCATTTCGATCTCGCCGTTGCGCGCCAGGCGAAACAGCACCGAGGAGCCCGGCACCGCAATCTGTCCGATCTCGGCGTTGCGCGTCAGCACGATGCCATCGCTGGGTGCGACCACCGTGGTATGCGACCAGCGGTTATGCGCTTCCGCCAGCTGTGCTTCGGCCACCTTCACCTTGGCCTGGGCTGTCACCGCGCTGCTGCGCCGCCGTTCGGATTCTTCCACTGAAAAGGAATCGCGTGCGCGCTCGGCGCGCGCCCACTCCGCCTGCGCCACCGCCGCCGCCGCCCGCAGCTCATCGAGCGAAGCGGACGCGCTGTCGACCTGCGACTGCGCGGTGATCGGATTGAGCCTGGCCAGCACCTGCCCGCGACGCACGCGGTCGCCCGGTTCCACCAGCACCGCCGCGATCCGGCTGGCGTCGCCTTCGACCCCGATGGGCATGTCGTTCTGGGCGCTGATCTGGCCGGTCAGGGACACGCTCGTGGCCACAGTTCCGACCTGCGGGATGACGACGGTGACCAGTGGCAGGGCCGGGATGTCCTTGGCTGCCGCGGCTGCGGCGTGTGAGCGTGCCAGCCACCACCAGCCTACCGCTCCCACCAGCAGGATACCCAGGCCGATACCCAGTGCGCGCGACCGCGCCCACCAGGGCCTGTTGCTGGTCACTGCGCTCTCGCTCGGGGTGTATTGATCCATAGTGCTTTGCCGGGCCGTGGGGCGGTCTACCCCCGGAGCCCTCCTCCTCTGTACCGTACAAGACTCGGCAAGACCCCTGGAGGTTTCAAAGCCATGCCAGTTATCCACGCGCAGCGCATTCTACGCCCCGGCGCGTTCGATGCACCGCTCGCCCTGGTTGCGCGGCGCATTCACGAAACGGCTGACCGGGTAGTACTCGAACTCTTCCTGCGAGCGGGCCACGAACGAGGCCAGCTGAGCACCGTGCTCGCCTGCCCAGGGCGCCAGCCATTCACCAAACAGCGCCGGAGCCAGCACTACGGGCATGCGATTGTGCACTGCCGTAAGCTGCGCTGAGGCCGCGCGCGTCAGGATGGCAAAACTCAGCTGTTCCTGGCCAGTGTTGTCGCGATGCGTAGACCACAGGCCCGCGAAGCAGATGCCCGCCATGCCGGCCGCATGTATGAAATAGGGTTGCTTGGCGCCCGCCTCGGCACGCCATTCATACCAGCCCAGGGCCGGCACCAGGGCACGCGCGTGTCGCACCGCATGACGCCACATCGGCTTGCCCGCGGCCTCTTCACTGCGTGCGTTGATGGTTGAAGTCGGCGGCGTGGGTTGCGACCACCAGGATGGCACCAGCCCCCAGCGCATTGCCACGGCTTCGCGGGCCTCGCCGGTATCGGCATCGGCCCCGGCCCCGGCGCCAGGCTCATTGCCACCGGGCAGCTGCCGAATGACCGGCAGTTCCATGCTCGGTGCCGCGTTATACACGCGCTCGAAGGGCGCTCGCACGCGAATGTTGTACTCGCGCTCGATCGCCGCCTGTTCACGCGAGACGAAACGTCCGCACATTGCTGCAGCTGCCTGGAATCAGTCCGCCTGCCATACCAGCGGCGCGACGCCGAACAGCCGCCAGTGCGCCCAGCCGACGAACAGTGCGTAGACCGCGAGTCCCAGCACGATCGCCAGCAGATCGTTCCACTTGCCGGGCGGTGCGCCCGCCACAGGCCTGGCCGGGCGGCGCTTGAGCGAGATGCGATCGAGCACCGCCCAGGCCAGAAAGCTGCCGAACAACAGCACATCGGCGAGTGTGCCATTGGCCAGCAGATGCGCCACCGCCCATAGCTTGATCGCCACCAGCGTCGGGTGGCGCGCCGCGCTGCGGATGCGCCCCGGCAGGTAGGTGGAGAACAGCAACGGAAAAACCGGCAGCATCAGCGCGCTCACGATCAGGTGCAGCCTGACCCCGGGCGCGTACAGCACGACCGGGGCGGCGCGGCTGAGCGCGAAACCGCGGATGATCAGCAGCAGACCGCCCAGCGACAGCAGGGAATAGAACGCACGCCACAGCGGCACACCCATTCGCAGCACCGTGCGATGGCGCCATTGCGGCGCGACGATCGAGACCGAGTGAACCGCGAAGAAAATGACCAGGCCCAGCAGCAGGGTGTACATCGTTGCTCTCCAGGCGCGGACCTCGTGGTGATGCTTGCCGCCGCGCGGGTCTATTCTCGCGCACTGTACGGCAATTGCGCGAGCCCGTTAGGTCGAGATCGCCAGCTTCTCCGATGAATAGACACGGCGTGCCAGATTGAAGACCGCCAGCGCCGCCAGCAGCGTGACCAGGCCTGAGAGCGCAATGCCGATGAGCGGCACGGACTCCGCGCGCAGCAGCCGCATGAGCGTGAGCTGCTGGCCAAGCAGCGGCACCGCGTACATCCACAACTGTGCCTTGACCGGCAGCACACTGAGCACAACCGAGGGAATCAGCGGCACCAGCTGCGCCAGGCCCAGATAGGTTTGCGCTTCACGCACGCTGCGCGCAAAGGCCGCGATCAGAATCTGCGCCACGCAGATCAGCAGCACCAGCGGCGCCAGCACCGGCAGCGCCACTGCTACAAAATGCCAGCCAAGCGCCAGGCTCATGCCCAGCTGTTCGGTAGGCATGAAATGCCCGGCAACCATGAATGCCAGCAGGCCCAGTACCAGGCTCGCCATGCTGAACGCCGCGGTCGCCAGCAACTTACCCAGCAGGATGCGATCGCGCGGCACGGGATTGATCAACAGGGGTTCGAGCGACTGGCGTTCGCGCTCGCCCGCGGTTGAATCGGTGGCCAGCCAGATGCCGCCGATGAATATGGTGAGCACCAGCATGTAGGGCAACATGCCAAACAGCAGCGCGCCGCGCGCCTGCGGTGTGGCCTGATCGCGCGCGGCGATCACCACGGGTGCGGCGAGCGCGGGCGACAGGCCGCGCGCCAGCAGCCGCAGCAGGCCATTGCGACGGCTATAACTGTCGAGCATCGAGCGCAGGCGATCAACGTCGCTGCCGCCTTCACGGCGCGAAGAATCATAGATGAGCTCCACCTCGGCTGGCCGCCCGGCGCGCCAATCGGCGCCATAGCCGGCGCTGATGCGCAGCGCCAGATCGATGCGCTGCTCGCGCACCGCCTGCTCCGCATCGGGCAAGGCCGGACGCTGTTCCATGCCCATCTGCCTGAGTGCCCGCACCAGTTCCGGCGCACGCTCGGCGCCGATGACCACGACCGGCAGCGGCCGTTCGGCCTTTTCCAGTTCACGCCCGACCACCAGCCGCATCAGCCCCAGAAACAGCAGCGGCCCGAGCAACGGTCCGAGCAGCAGGCTATTCACCAGCACGCGCCGGTCGCGCAGGCTCTCGCGGCACTCTTTCAGAAAGACCACCAGTGCGGGTTTCATGCCAGCTCACCGGCTGAAGCCGCGATGATCTTGATGAAGGCTTCTTCGAGATGCGCCTCCTGCGCCTGGGCGCGCAATTCATCGGGGCTGCCCTCGGCGACCACGCGACCATGCGCAATGATGATGATGCGATCGCACAGCGCCGCGACCTCCTGCATCAGGTGCGTGGACAGCAGCACGCAGCGCCCGGCGCTGCGCAGCGAGCGCAGGAAATCGCGCAGGCTGCGCGTCGCCATGACATCGAGCCCGTTGGTCGGCTCGTCGAGCAGCACATTGCGCGGATCGTGCACCAGTGCGCGCGCAATCGCGGTCTTGACGCGCTCGCCCTGCGAATAACCTTCCGTGCGTCGATCGGCGATGGCGTTCATATCGAGCGCGGCCAGCAGCTGACTGCAGCGCTCGCGCGCCATGGCCGGCGCCATGCCCTGGAGCGCGGCAAAATACTCGATGTTTTCGCGCGCCGTCAGGCGTTTGTAGATGCCGCGTGCGTCGGGCAGCGCACCGAGGTTGCGACGCACCTGCAGCGGCTCGGCCAGCGCATCGTGGCCATCGACCTGGATGCTGCCGGCATCAGGGCGCATCAGCGTGTAGAGCATGCGCAGGGTCGTGGTCTTGCCGGCGCCATTGGGGCCGAGCAGGCCGGTGATCTCGCCATCACGCGCCACGAAGGAGACATCATCGACCGCGCGCGTCGCGCCGAAGGACTTGCGCAGAGCGCGTACTTCAATCATGGCGCGGCGCCATTGGCATCGAGAAACAGTGGCATCTCGCCCAGCGCCTGCAGGCAGTCGACATTCAGCGTGGCGGGATCGGCCGACTGCACGAACTGCTCGAGCAGCCGCGGCACGCAGCCGACACCCACCAGCCCATGCCCCTGGCCGGCGAGGGTCAGCACCCGCGCGCGCGTCAGGTGACTGGCGATCGCCTGCGCATAACGCGCCGGCGTGACCGGATCGTGTTCGCCAGCCAGCAGCAGCACCGGTATCGCCCCGCGCAGCGGCTCGCGAAACCCCACCGGTCGCGCCGTATGCGGCCACAGCGGGCAGGCCGCAAGCAGTGAATCGGTGAGCGCATTGCCCAGCACCGTGCTGGCATCTTCCGGCCGCGAGTGCAGCAGGTCGGCATCTTCGCTGCAGATCACCGAGAGCGCCATGCCGCTTTCCATGCTGTCGCTGACCTCGCCGACCACCCACTGCGTCTGGCCCAGCAGTGCGGCGTAGCGGCCCTCATCGGCCTCCTTGAGCGCGTAGGGAATCAGCGCAGCGGTGATCGGGCTGTAGGAATAGAAACGCACGAGTTGCGCCAGGCCGTCGGCGTCGATCTGCCGCTGCTGCAACCTGAAGGTATTTGGATCGCGCAGCTCAAGGGACTGCGGCTGCGCCCGCAAGCGCGCCTGGACGCGCTGTAGCAGCTGGTAGGGATCGCCGTAACGCTGCGCGCAGTCCTGAGCCTTGCGGCACCGCAAAGCCAGCGCCCGCAGTACCGCCTCGAGATTGCGCGCGTGCTCGCCGCCGAGCGCCAGATCGTTGGGCACCGCACTGTCGAGCACGATGCTGCGCACCCCCTCCGGGTAGCGGCGCGCGTATTGCTGCGCCACTCGCGTGCCGTAGGAAATGCCAATCAGGTTGAGTCGCGGCGCGCCGAGCGCCTGGCGCACGGCTTCCAGGTCACGCACTGCAGCGCTGGTCGTGTAGAACTGTGGCGCGGCACGTGCCGCCAGCCCCTTGAGGCAATCACGCAGACCCTCGAGCGCGCGCGCGCGCTGGCCTGGCTCACAACTAAGCGCATTCGAACCGCCCGTGCCGCGCTGGTCTATCAGCAGCAGCAGGTGGCGGCGACGCAGCGCCTCGAAGGCGGGGGCGATGGCAGGAAAATCATCGGTGGCCGCGCCACCCGGACCACCGTCAAGAAACACGACGGGCTCGGGATCCGCAGCCGCAGCGCTGGCGCGCACCATGGCAACCTTGAGTTTGATCTGCCGGCCTGCCGGCAGCTGACCCGGCGGCGCTGCCCAGTCTTCCGGCACCGCAAAGGCCGTGCAATAGGCGCGCAAGGTCGCTACGCCCGACTCGCGCCGGCCAATATTGCAGGGCTCGAGTTTAACACTGCCCACCTGCAACACGTCGGGCGCGCCACCGCTCAGGGCCAGCCATTGCCCACGCACCGCGCCGCTCCCCGGCCGCTCCAGCAGCTGCCAGCCGAAGGCGGCGATGAGCACCACCAACAGCAGCCAGCGGCGCGTTCGCCATTTCATGCGGCCGCTGCCTGTCGACGCGCCTGACGAACGCGTCGTAATTGCCTGATGAGATAGAGCACGATCATCACATTGACCACGAAAGCCGCGGCCAATGCCAGGCGGCGGCCGTGACGGCCGTGGACAAACTCCAGCAGCTCGAAAGGAATCAACGATGCGGTGGCGATCACGGTCAGCCATTCGGCCCAGGTCTTGCGCAGCCACAGGCCGATGCCCTCAGTGAGCAGCAACGAGGTGTAGCAGGCGGTGACTACGACAATACCACTGATGCGCGCATGACCCAGACCACTGAACCAGTCCAGTGCACGCTCGAGCAGCCGGCGCTCAAAATTGTCGGTCAGCGAATACACCCAGTCATAGAGCCGATTGACCAGATTGATGTCGAGCAACCGGTAGATGCCGTAGCTGGTCATCAGCAACAACAGCGCCTTGCCGATCTTGAACAGCCCGATGAGGCGCAGCCCATCGATGCGGGCGCGAGGCGGTGCGGAACCAGTCATGTCTATAGTTTAAGTGCCTGGCGGCTTCGGTGCCGCCAGATTTCCGCGCCGTAGAGCAAGGCGGCGAGTGTCGCCATCATGATGAGGTAGGCCACTGCTCCATACAGCGCCAGTCCCGGTATCGACCAGAGCAGCAACATATCATTGCCACCCGGGATATACCCGGCACCCGCACCCATCAAAATTCCGCCGGACAGGCACCGCAGGACCCGCGCCGGCGCAGGCCACTGCCAATGCCAGCGCCCGGTGTAGATGCTGCCTGCGATGGCGCCGGCGAACAGCGCGAGTACTGCGACATTGGCCAGCCAGGTCATGCCGCGCCAGTCGGCGTGAGCCACGCTATCGATGAGCTGGCCGTAGCTCCAGCCCGGATGACGCGCGTAGACCAGTGCGGCAAACAGGCCAGCACACAGTGGCCAGAGCACGGTGCGGCGCACTCGCGTGAGCCACAGACACAACGTGACAATCAGCGCATATGTGACCAGGCCGGCCCACCACAGTGGCCGCACGGGCATTGCCGAGATAACAGGCGCCATTTAGCAGCGCGCCCACGGCAAGCAACACGCTGTCCGCAACCAGCGCGAGGTTGATCGGCAGATCAGGGGGCAGGAGTGCAGGCTCCGGCAGGCAGCGGCTGAGCGTCAAGAGCACTACGCCTGCGCCACACGCCGCCAGCAGCAGTCGCTGCAGCCCGGCGACCTGCCTCATCACGACCCATTGCTGCGTGGCCGCTACCGCACACAGGCTCACCTGCGACAGTGCCGCGCCCAGAAGAAAAGTGAGCAGCGCCAGTAACACGGGTGGTAGAAAGTTGGCAGCAACGCCGCGCTCAGCGCACGGCGGGCACCTGCAGCGCAGCCGCCGGACAACTGCTGCGCACGCCGCGCCCGCAGGATATCAGCTCCAGCCTGGAGCTGAGGCAAACGCGAACTTCTGCGAGTTCCGCGCCCCGGCAGCTGACCACCATGCCGTCAGCCGGCAATCGGGGATTAGCAGCATGAAATGCGGCCCTGATTTCAGCGACGCTCAGGGAAAGCTGGGCGCGTGGCGCCTGCAATAAACCCGGCACCTGCACAGCGGCCAGAGCCCGATCGGCCGTGCGAAAATACTCCAGGGCGTTCATGCCACTGCAGGTGCCGTGGCGTTGCCACTCGTGCGCGACCAGCTTCGGGCTTGGATACAGCGACTCACCGCTTTTTCGGGCCGCTGGCGAAAGTGATGCGTCAACAGCGCAATTCTCCGGGTAGCCGCCGTTCGTGAATTGCGGCCACAGCCCATGCAGCACGAATCCAAAGCCCTTGCTGCCGCACTGCGCCTGGTCCTCACGGTGTGTGAGGCAATAGGTCGGCGACCAGGAGAGCGAGAGCAGGTAGTAATCAAACTGCCCCGCCACCGCGTCAGCGGCCGTCACATGGACGTGACGATGCTGATGGCGCACCACAACCAGAGCTGCGGCCAGACACAGCAGCCCGAGTCCAATCCCCCGCCGCAGGCGCAGATTCTCACTGACCATGGTGTTGATCTTGAGCGGGGCAGTGCCGCCGCCCACCCTAGACGTCCAGGTTCGCCACCGACAATGCATTCTTCTCGATGAACTCGCGGCGCGGTTCCACCTGATCGCCCATCAGGGTGGTGAAGATCTCATCGGCCGCGACTGCATCATCGATGCGCACCTGCAGCAGCCGGCGGGTCTCGGGGTTGATCGTGGTATCCCAGAGCTGCGCCGGATTCATTTCACCCAGGCCCTTGTAGCGCTGAATCGACTGGCCCTTGCGCGCCTGATCGAACAGCCAGCGCATGGCCTCTTTGAACGAGCCCACTTCCTGGTGTTCATCGCCGCGGGATACCTGCGCGCCCGGGCCCACCAGGCCGGTGAGCGTCTGCGCCAGGTCGGCGATGCGGCGGTATTCAGCCGAATCGAAGAATTCCCGCATCAGATTTTTATCAGTGACGCTGCCGTGCTCCGTGCGGTGAACGACAATCCGGGCAGCGTGGCCGTCACTGCCAGTCCGCACTTCAACACGAAAGCTGCGCGTCGCCTCGGAAGCGGCATTAAGGTGCTGCGCGAGCGCACGGCACCAGCCATCGAGAAACTCCGGCCGGTCGAAATTCTCGAGCGTGACTTCAGGCATGTAGATGAGCGCATCGAGCAGGCGCTCATCATAGCGTCGCGCCCAGCGGCGGATGATGGCCTGCACTTCCATATACTTGCGCGCCAGCAGTTCCAGCGACGAACCGGCGAGCGGCGCACCGCCGGCGCTGGCCCGCAATGAGGCGCTGTCGAGCGCGCTCGAGAGCAGCATGGCATTGAGCTCGTTGTCGTCCTTGACGTAACTCTCGCTCTTGCCGCGTTTCACCTTATAGAGCGGTGGCTGCGCAATATAGATGTGCCCGCGCTCGATCAGCAGCGGAATCTGCCGGTAGAAGAAGGTCAACAGCAGCGTGCGGATGTGGGAGCCGTCCACGTCGGCATCGGTCATGATGATCACGCGGTGATAACGCAGCTTGTCAATGTCGAATTCATCGCGCCCAATGCCGCAGCCCAGCGCGGTAATCAGCGTGCCAACCTCGACCGATGAAATCATCTTGTCGAAGCGCGCCCGCTCGACGTTCAGGATCTTGCCCTTGAGCGGCAGGATTGCCTGGGTGCGTCGATCGCGCCCCTGCTTGGCCGAACCACCGGCCGAATCGCCCTCGACGATGAAGATCTCGGAGAGCGCCGGATCCTTTTCCTGGCAGTCGGCCAGCTTACCCGGGAGACCTGCCACGTCGAGTGCGCCCTTGCGACGCGTCATCTCGCGCGCCTTGCGCGCCGCCTCGCGGGCCCGCGCCGCGTCGACAATCTTGCCGACGATGGCGCGCGCCTGCTGCGGCTGCTCGAGCAGGAACTCATGCAGCTTGGCGGCGACCGCCGTCTCGACCACGCCCTTCACTTCCGATGAGACCAGCTTGTCCTTGGTCTGCGAGGAGAATTTCGGATCCGGCAGCTTCACGGACAGGATGGCGGTGAGGCCTTCGCGCGCATCGTCGCCGGTGGTCGGCACTTTCTCCTTCTTGGCCGCCGATTCCTTTTCGATGTAGTCGTTCAGGGTGCGGGTCAGCGCGGCGCGAAAGCCCGACAGATGCGTGCCGCCGTCCTTCTGCGGAATATTGTTGGTGTAGCAGTACATGCTCTCCTGGTAGGAGTCGTTCCACTGCAACGCCACCTCGACGTTGACCACGCCATCCTGGGTCTTGAACCAGAACACATTCTCGTGCACCGGCGTGCGACCACGGTTGAGGTGCTTGACGAATTCCTGCAGCCCGCCCTCGTGCTGAAAGATATCGCTCTTGTCATCGCGCTCGTCGACCAGCTCGATGCGTACGCCGGAATTGAGAAACGAGAGCTCACGCAGGCGCTTGGCCAGGGTGTCATAGATGAACTGAATGTTGGTGAAGATCTGAGCGCTGGGTTTGAAGCGAATGGTGGTGCCACGCTCGGTGCTCGGTCCGACATCGGCCATGGGCGCCACCGGCACACCAAGGCGATATTCCTGCGTGTGCTTGCGCCCCTGGCGGCACACGGTCAGCAACAGCAGATCCGATAGCGCATTGACGACTGAAACACCGACGCCGTGCAGGCCGCCTGAGACCTTGTAGGAGGTGTCATCGAATTTCCCGCCCGAATGCAGTACGGTCATGATGACTTCGGCGGCGGATCGGCCCTCTTCCGGGTGTATGTCTACCGGGATGCCGCGTCCGTTGTCAGAAACTGTAATAGATTCATCAGCATGGATCGTCACCTGGACCCTGTCACAGTGACCCGCGAGCGCCTCGTCGATGGAGTTATCGACCACCTCGAAAACCATGTGGTGCAGGCCAGTGCCGTCATCGGTGTCACCGATGTACATGCCTGGTCTTTTTCGCACTGCATCAAGACCCTTTAAGACTTTGATTTTACTGGAATCGTAGACGTCGTTCTGGGTCATGAAATCGCCTTGGTAGCCATACTGTTATTATAGCGTGGTAATACGCCCATGTTCCACGTGGAACGCTCGATCGGGCTCACCAAAGCGCGCTTCCTCTGTATGCAGTGCTGTCACGATCAGCTGCCCTTTCATTGAGCGAATTTCACTCACCAGCGCGTCGGTGTGGGCGCGGTCCAGCTCTGCTGCCGGGTCGTCCAGCAACAGCGCCGGTGCCCGCCGGCCAGCGCTTCCCGCCAGCCGTGCCATGCTCAGGGCCATGGCAGCACCCACCAGTTTCTGTTGGCCTCGAGAAAGCACTTCCCGGGCGGACCGCCCGCCGAACTTCAGCACCACATCGAATCGATGCGCGCCTGATCCAGTACTACCCCGTTCCCGGTCCCTGACCCGATGTTGGCTCAGGGATTCGAGCAGGGTCTCCTCCTGGGACCAGCCACGAAAAAACGTCAGGGAAATGGGTTCGCCCAACAGAGCGGTCAATGTGGCCTTCCAGTATGGGGCCAGAGCCTCCAGGGTCCGGCCGCGCTCCTCCGCCAGGCTTTCGCCCAGTCGCGCCAGATCAGGCTCCCAGGGGCTCGGGTCCTGGCCGGCCTTGAGGGCCGCATTCCGTTGCCTGAGGATCTTCGAGTAATCCGTCCACTGCCCCACGAAACCATGTTCCACGTGGAACACACCCCAATCCAGCCACCGCCGCCGGTAAGCCGGACCCTCTTCCACCAGCCGATGAATGCCGGGATCGAGCACCTGAACTGGAAACGCCTCCGAAAGCTCCGCAACAGACTTCGCATCGCGGCCGTTGATGCGCACCTGCAACCCATTGACCCGATCATAGCCGACGCCGAGGGCTTCAAAGTTCGGGGTTTCACTGCGGCCGAAGACCATCAGGCGATCCTTGCCGTGGGTAATCAGTCTTTCGGTATGACGGGTGCGGAATGAGCGACCGCGACCGAGAAGGTAAACTGCCTCCAGCAGCGTGGTCTTGCCAGCACCATTGGCGCCGGTAATCAGATTGACGTGCGGGTGGAATGCAACCCTGAACGGTTCGAGACAGCGCAGGCCTTCAGCCTCAAGCGAACTTAAACTCAAGTGAACTCAAAGTCGCATGGGCATGACGACAAATTTGACCGCATTGTCACCAGGCGCCCGGATCAGGCAACTGGAATTTGAATCGGTAACCGACACGTCCACCATATCAACATCGATAGCCGCCAGGGCCTCGAGCAGATAAGTGACGTTGAACCCGATTTCCATGGCAGCCCCGGAATAGCTGACCTCAATCTGGTCTTCAGCTTCTTCCTGCTCAGGATTATGTGCCTGGATCGTGAGGGTATTTTCGCCAAACGTGAGCCGAACTCCGCGATATTTCTCGTTGGAGAGAATTGACGTGCGCTGCAAAGCCTGGCGCAGTGTGTCTCGCGCTGCGCTCATGGTATGAGGGGGTTTGGCAGGGATTACGCGGCTATATTCCGGGAACTTGCCGTCAATAAGCTTTGAAGTGAAGCGAATGTCGCCAATCTGGGCGCGAACGTGGTTAGATCCGATGCTCAGTTCCAATTCGCCCTCGCCACTGAGAATCCGCTGCAGCTCCAGAATACCCTTGCGCGGCACGATGACCTGCTGTGTTGTGCTGGCCGCCTCGGCGAGCTGGGTTTCCGCCATCGACAGGCGATGGCCATCGGTGGCCACGGCGCGCAGCGTGGTGCCGCTGGTCTCGAGCAAGGTACCGTTGAGGTAGTAACGCACGTCCTGCTGCGCCATTGCGAAATGGGTTTTTTCGATCAGGCGCCGAAACTGCTCTCGGCCTACGCGTATCACCTGCTTGCTGTTGATCTCCTCGATCACCGGAAATTCGCTGGCCGGCAAAGTCGACAACGTGAAACGACTGCGCCCCGCTTTGACCACCACGCGTTCCGCCTCACGCACCAGCGAGACCATCGCCTTCTCCGGCAGCGTGCGCATGATCTCCAGCAATTTACGGCCTGGCACGGTGACATCGCCGGGCTGCTGCACATTCACGCTGCCCGCGGCCACCAGTTCCACTTCCAGGTCGGTGCCGGTGACGTTCAGCTTGTCGCCGCGAGCGACCAGCAGAACATTTGCCAATACCGGCATGGTCTGTCGACGCTCGACCACGCCAATCACGCTCTGCAGCGGACCAAGCAGACTTTCACGCGATGCGGAGACTTTCATAGATTTAAGTTCTTCTTGGAAGTTAAGACAGTAATGATTATTAGGCCTGTGAGAAACGGGGACAACCCGTTTTGAGTGCGCGAGTGCGGTAATTATCGGGCCCGGAGCCGGCCGGCGCCAGAGCCATTACTTACTGGTTAGTTGTGGATGAACTGTGCGTAGAACTGTCCCCATACTTACGCACAGGAAATCAGGGGTTATCCAGCCAGGGTTCTCAACAGGTTTGAAAAGTCTTCCTGGATGCGGGGCTCGAGCTCGCGCAATTCCTTGATGCGCTTGCAGGCGTGCATCACGGTGGTGTGATCGCGTCCACCAAAGGCATCGCCGATTTCCGGCAGGCTGTGGGTCGTCAATTCCTTGGCCAGTGCCATGGCCACCTGGCGTGGTCGGGCCACCGAGCGGCTGCGGCGCTTGGAGAGCAGATCGGCGATGCGCAGCTTGTAATAATCGGCGACCGTCTTCTGGATGTTTTCCACGGTGACCAGGCGCGCCTGCAGCGTGAGCAGATCCTTGAGCGCTTCGCGGGCAAATTCCAGGGTTATGGCTCGCCCGGTGAAGCGCGCATTGGCAATTACGCGGCGCAGCGCGCCTTCCAGCTCGCGCACGTTCGAACGTATGCACTTGGCTATGAAAAAAGCCACTTCCTCGGGTAGTGCGACCCCGACGGCCTGCGCCTTGCCGATCAGGATGGCGACGCAGGTTTCCAGTTCCGGCGGCTCGATCGCCACCGTCAGACCCCAGCCAAAGCGCGATTTGAGCCGCTCCTCCAGGCCGTCGACTTCCTTGGGATAGCGATCGCAGGTGAGTATCACCTGGTGCTGACCTTCGATCAGCGCGTTGAAGGTGTGGAAGAACTCTTCCTGCGAACGGTCTTTGCCTGCGAAAAACTGGATGTCATCGATCAGCAGGGCATGGAGCGATCGATAGGTATTCTTGAATTCATTGATGGTGTTGTGTTGAAGCGCGCGCACCATGTCGCTGACGAAGCGTTCCGAGTGCACGTAGCTGATACGCGCTGCCGGATTGCGCTCGCGGATCAGGTGACCGATGGCGTGCATCAGGTGCGTCTTGCCCAGACCCACGCCGCCGTAGATAAATAGCGGGTTGTAGGCAGAGCCCGGGTTCTCGGCGACCTGGTAGGCAGCCGCCTTGGCGAAATGATTGCTCTTGCCCTCGATAAAGCTGTCGAAGGTGAAATTCGGATTCAAGCGCACGCCGAGCGCGGCGGCGGGCAGGGCGGCCGTACCCGTGGTTACGAGCGCCGGCCCGGGCGATGGGGCAGGGGCGCGCGAACCCACCTCCAGAATCACCGGGCCACCGCCGTCGGCGCGCAACAGGTTTTCGATGCGTTCCAGCAGGTTGCTGCGCACCCAATCGACCACGAAGCGATTGGGCGCCAGCAGGCGCAGACCGGCCTCGCTCTCCACCGCTTGCAAGGGGCGCACCCAGGTATTGAATTGCTGCTCCGGCAGCTCGTTTTCGAGCGTGCCGACGCAGCGGGACCACAACGAAGCGCTCACCGGCCGCCCCCCTTCAGGTTGCCTCGCAGGATTGCTACGCGAAGAATCCCCTACCCGGCTGGCCCCGCCTGATTGGACAGGCCAGCGGAAAAGGGCAGGAAGTCTATACTGTCTGGACTCTGCCCCGATAGCAGACTCAGGTTGACACCATCAGGCCCCCTGCGTACCCTGCCCGGCCGTTTTCCGGTCATTTTTCAGGCTGTTGAACCATGAAACGTACCTACCAACCCAGCAAAGTGCGGCGTGCGCGCACTCATGGCTTCCGCGCCCGCATGGCTACGCAGAACGGCCGCAAGGTGCTCAGCAGACGGCGCGCCAAAGGCCGCAAGCGGCTGATCCCTTAAGAGATTTTGTGATCGCGGGCGGTGCAGACACGGGCCCGGTCCGCGCCACCTTGAGGTTCCAGCGCAGCCAGTGCCTGCGCACCGGTGTGCAATTCCAGGGGGTCTACCGCCAGGGGCGCCGCTTCGGCAACGAACTGCTCACCGCCGCGGTATGCGCCAATGCGATGGGACAGCCGCGGCTGGGCATGTCGATCGCCGCACGCACCGTCGGCAATTCGGTGGCGCGCAATCGCCTGCGGCGGGTGATACGCGAGAGTTTCCGTTTGTGCCAGCTGGATCTGCCGGCAGTGGATATCGTCATCGGCGCGCGTAATGCGGCCCGCGCTGCCGAAGCGATTGCGGTGCGCGCCGCCTTGAGCAAACTGTGGAAGCAGATCATCGACACATGCGCAAAATAATCCAGTTGCTGATTCGCGCCTACCAGCGGGTCTTGAGCCCCTTGCTTGGACCGCGTTGCCGTTTCTATCCCAGCTGTTCCCAGTACGCGCTCGAAGCGCTGGAAATACACGGTCTGCTGAGCGGTTCGTGGCTGGCGCTGCGACGACTCGGGCGCTGTCATCCCCTGCATCCCGGCGGTATCGATCCGGTGCCGCCGCACCAATGTTCAAAGGCGAACCATGTTCACCACGCTTAACGTTCGGGTCATTCTCTGGGCCACGCTGGCGATGGCGTTGTTCATGAATTACGTGCAGTGGGTAAACGATTACGCGCCCGCGCCGACACCTGCAGCGGCGGGGCCGGCTGCGAATGGCGCTGCGGTGACCAATAACGGCCTGACGCCCCTGGGCAGCACCGCACCCGTGGAGTCAACGCCCAACGTCATCGCCGCGACGCCCGCGTCCGCGCCAGCAGCGGTGGCCACTGCCCTGACCAGCGTCGGGCCCGCAGCAGCGCACGTCCACGTGGTGACCGATGTGCTCGACCTCGACGTGAGTCTGGCGGGCGGTGAGCTGCAGCGTGCTGCGCTGAGCGCATATCCGCTCGTCAAGGGACAAGCCGAACCGGTGCGCCTGCTCAATCGTGGCGGCAGCGGCGATCTGTTCGTGTTGCAGTCGGGCCTGAGCGGCGTCGGCGGCAGCACGGCGCCCACACACCTGACGCTGCTGGCGACCAGTCAGAGCGAACTGCGCCTGGCTCCGGGTCAGAATGAACTGCGGGTGCCGCTGACCTGGAGTGATGGAGCGGGGGTGAGCGTCACCAAGACCTACGTGTTTCATCGCGGCCAGTACGCCATTGGCCTTGAATATCAGCTGCACAACGCCTCCGCAGCGCCGTGGAATTTCCGGCCCTATTTGCAGCTGCTGCGTGATAACACACCGGTTGCCACCTCGTACTTTCATCCCGAGAGCTACGCCTATAAAGGTCCGGCTTACGATGACGGGCACAAATACCAGAAGCTCAAACCCGGCAAGGAACCACCGACGCTCAATGCGCAGATTGACGGTGGCTGGCTCGCGAGCCTGCAGCATCACTTCGTGGCGGCCATCGTTCCGCCGCCGGGCGCGCCCTGGCACTACCAGCTGACCTGGCAGGGCAATAACTACCTGCGGGCCGCCAGCGGCGCGGCGCAACAGCTTGCGCCCGGCGCGGCCGCGACTCTGCGCCAGACCCTGTTCGTAGGACCCAAGCTGCAGGCGCAGCTCGAACAGGCCAGTCCCCGGCTCTATCTCGTAACCGACTACGGCTGGCTCGGCAGGTTGGCGCAACCGCTGTTCTGGCTGCTCGACAAGGTACACAAGGTTATCGGCAACTGGGGCTGGACGATCATGGTCGTCACCCTGCTGCTGAAACTGCTGTTCTACCCGCTGTCGGAAGCGAGCATGAAGTCGATGGCGCGCATGAAGGCACTGCAGCCGCGCATCAAGCTGCTGCAGGAAACCTACAAGGATCAGCGCGACAAACTCAGCAAGGCGATGATGGAGCTGTACCAGAAGGAGAAGGTCAATCCGGTCGCGGGTTGCCTGCCGATGCTGATCCAGTTCCCGGTATTCATAGCGTTTTACTGGGTGCTGCTCGAGAGCGTGGAAATGCGCCAGGCGCCCTTTGCCGGCTGGATCGGCGACCTGTCGGCGCGCGATCCGTATTTCATCCTGCCGGTGCTCATGGCGGGCGCCAACTACATCAATTTCCATCTCAATCCACAGATGGGTGATCCGGCACAGCAGAAGATGTTCATGATCATGCAGGTGGCCATGCCGGTCATGTTTGCCTTTATGCCTTCCGGCCTGGTGCTCTATTGGGTCACCAATACCGTGCTCTCGATCCTGCAGCAGTGGAACATCAACCGGCGGCTCGCCGCCCAGGCAAGCGCGCGCAACTAGCGCCATGAGCGCCGGGACCATTGTGGCGGTGGCGACGCCTCCGGGTCGCGGCGGCATCGCCATCGTGCGTCTCTCAGGACCGGCCGTGCGCAGCATCGCCAGCGTGCTGCTCGGACAACTGCCGGCAGCGCGCCATGCCACCCATGCGCACTTTCGCGCGGCCGACGGGCAGCTGCTCGATGAAGGGCTGGCGCTGTTTTTCCCGGCGCCGCACTCCTACACCGGCGAAGACGTGCTCGAGCTGCAGGGCCATGGCGGCCCGCTGCTGGCCGAATCGCTGGTCAGGCGCGCACTGGAGCTGGGCGCGCGGCGCGCACTGCCCGGTGAATTCACGCAGCGCGCCTATCTGAATCAGAAACTCGATCTGGCGCAGGCCGAAGCGGTGGCGGACCTGATCGGTGCCGGCAGCGAAGCGGCGGCGCGCGCGGCGCTGCGTTCGCTGCAGGGGGAATTTTCCGCGCGCGTCCACGCGCTCGATGAGTCGCTGGCGACGCTGCGCGCGCATGTCGAGGCCAGCATCGATTTCCCCAGTGAAGAAATTGATTTCCTCGGCGCGCAGGCCCTGGGCCGGCAGCTTGGCCTGGTCGCGGCGCAATGCACGGCGCTGCAGGCCGCCGCACACCAGGGTCGCGTATTGACCGAAGGGCTCACCGTGGTCATCGCCGGCGCACCCAACGCCGGAAAATCCACGCTCCTGAACCAGCTTGCCGGCCACGAGGCCGCGATCGTCACCGATATTCCCGGGACCACGCGCGATGTGCTGCGTGAGCGCATCCAGATCGACGGCGTGCCGCTGCTGCTGCTCGACACGGCGGGCTTGCGCGCCAGCGGCGATGCGATTGAAACCGAAGGCATGCGCCGCGCGCGCGCGGCGATGAGCGATGCCGATCAGGTGCTGTTTCTGATCGATGCGCAGGCGGATCCGCAAGCACTCAGTTACCAGGCCGAACGCGCCCGGCTGCCCGCGGGCGTACCGGTAACGCTGCTGTACAACAAGATTGACCTGCTCGCGGGCGCCCGCTCTGGCGCAGACACTGACGCGGGCGCAGCGGCGGTACCTGGGCTGGCCGTGCTGGCGATCTCGGCGCGCAGCGGCGCCGGACTCGACGCCCTGCGCCGTCACCTGCTGGATGCGGCCGGCTACAAGCCGGGCGAGGGCGGTACACTCTCGGCACGCAGCCGGCATCTGGAGGCGTTGCAGCGTACGGCGGCGCATTTGCAGGCCGCCGAATCACAGCGCCTTGATGCCAGAGCCGCTGAACTGGTGGCCGAAGAATTACGCGCGGCGCAGCAGGCCCTGGGGGAAATTACCGGACAAAGCAGTGCGGATGAATTATTGGGGCGCATCTTCGGCTCATTTTGTATTGGCAAATAGCGCGCTATAGTGCGCAAATATGCTGCTGATTCGTAACGCCGAGGTCTATGCGCCACGCGCCCTGGGCGTACAGAATCTGCTGCTCGGCGGCGGCAGGATCCTGTGGCTCGGTGCGAGCCGCGACCTGCCGGAGCTACCCGCAGCGTTGCGGTCGGTCTCCAGTGTCATCGATCTGGAAGGCGCGCGGCTGATACCAGGCCTGATTGACGCTCATGTACACGTAACGGGCGGTGGTGGTGAGGCCGGTTTTCACACCCGTGTGCCGCCGGTGCCGCTCACGCGCTTCACCAGCTGCGGCGTCACCAGTGTCGTCGGCCTGCTGGGCACTGACGATGTGGCGCGCGGTTCGGGCGAACTGCTCGCCAGTGTCTATGCGCTGCGCGAACAGGGTCTCAATGCCTGGTGCTACACGGGCGGCTATCATGTGCCACCGACTACACTGACAGGTGGTGTGCGCAGCGACCTGGTGTTCATCGAGGCTTTTCTTGGCATCGGCGAAGTGGCAATCAGTGATCATCGTTCCAGCCAGCCTACCTTTGATGAGCTGCTGCGCCTCGCCGGCGAAGCGCACGTGGCGGGCCTGATGACCGGCAAGGCCGGCATCCTGCACCTGCATCTGGGCGACGGTCCGCGCGGGCTCGAAATGGTGCGCCGCGCACTCAGTGAATCCGAACTTCCGGCGCGCGTTTTCAATCCGACCCATGTCAATCGCCGCCGCGCTTTGTTCGAGGAAGCCGTGGCGCTGGCCAAAGCGGGCGTGACCGTGGATGTCACGGCCTTTCCGGTTGCGGAAGGCGAAGATGCCTACAGTGCGGCAGACGCCGTCCTCAGATACGCCGCTTCCGGGGCTCCGGCTGAGCGCCTCACCGTGAGTTCCGATGCAGGCGGTTGCCTGCCGTGTTTCGACGGCGACGGGCGAGTGTGCAAGATGGATGTCGGCACCGCCGGCGCGCTGCTGGCGACCTTATGTGAATTGCTGGCGCGCGGCATGCCGCTCGAGCAGGCGCTGGCGCCGTTCACCAGCAACCCGGCGCGGCTGCTGCGCCTGGCCGGCAGGGGCGAAATCGCCGTCGGCGCACACGCTGATCTGGTGTCTTTGGACGCGACAGGCGCAGTCCAGTCGGTCATCATTCGCGGCACAGTGCATGTGCGCGGTGGCGTGGCCGAGCGGCATGGCACTTTTGAGACCTGAGGCAACCAGGAGCAGCGCGTCATGCCCAGCAAGATTCCCGATGGCGCCACGCGCGGCTGGATCGTTCCGATCGGCGGCGCGGAGAACAAGGAAAACGATCGTCACATTCTCGAGCGCTTCGTGCGCGTCTCGGGCGGTGAGCAGGCTGACATCGTCGTGATTCCAACCGCCAGTCGCATGACTGAAACCGGGCCGCGCTACGAGCAGCTCTTCAAGAGCCTCGGCGCCGAACGCGTCACAGTCATGGATTTCGACACCCGTCGCGATTGCCAGGAGGGCGGGCGGCTGCGCCGTCTCGAAGAAGCGAGCGGTATCTTTTTCACCGGCGGCAACCAGTTGCGGCTTACCACGCTGCTGGGCGGCACGCCGGTCGCCAAGCTGATCCGCCAGCGCAATGCGCTCGGCGTCACGGTGGGCGGCACCAGTGCCGGCGCCAGCATCTTGAGCGAGCACATGATCGCCTTCGGTGATGAGGGCTCGGCGGTAATTTCCGGCAGCGTACGGCTCGCACCGGGTCTCGGGCTCACCAACCGCTTCATCATCGATCAGCATTTTCGCCAGCGCGATCGCCTCGGCCGGCTGCTGACTGCGCTGGCCTACAATCCCTTTGCAGTGGGCATCGGGCTCGATGAGGATACGGGTGCATTTATCGGGCCCGACGAGACCATCGAGGTCGAAGGCAGTGGCGGCGTCACCATAGTGGATGGCAGTGACGTGAGCTATTCTTCAATGGGCGAAATATCGGAGGGTCAGCCGGTGTGCATGCTCGGGCTGCGCCTGCACGTGCTGGTCGCGGGCGCCACCTTCAATTTGCACACCCGCATCGCGGAGCCGGGTACATTGGTGCGGGCAAAAGAATAACGGGCGGCCGCAAGCTTCGCGAGCCGCGCTTCAAGGCAGGTACTCATGCGTATCCTCGATCGTTCGGTCTATGTCGGTCCCTCGCTGCACGCGCACTTTCCGGTCATTCGACTGGAACTCGATCTGGGTCCGCTGGAAGCCTGGCCCACGGCGCGGCTGGGCAGCGCGTTCATCGACGCGCTCATCGCCGCACTGCCCGGCCTGGCCGAACACGGCTGCTCCTACAACGCGCCGGGCGGTTTTTTGCGCCGCATGCGCGAGGAAGAGGGCACCTGGCTGGGCCATGTGCTCGAGCACGTGGCGATCGAGTTGCAGAATATCGCCGGCGAAGAGGTCACATTCGGCAAGACACGCAGCGCCGGCGCGCCGGGCGTCTACACGGTTGTCTACGAATACGCGGACCGTGACGAGGGCATTGCCGCCGGTGAACTTGGCCTGCGGCTGCTGTGCTCGTTGTTGCCGGATGCCATCCGCCCGCCCGACAGCGTGCCGGAAGGCTGGCAGTGGCCAACGGCGCGCGATGAATTCATCCGCTTTGCGCAGCGCCGTGCGCTCGGTCCCTCGACCGCCTCGCTGGTGCGCGCCGCCGAGCAGCGCAATATTCCCTGGCTGCGGCTCAACGATCAGTCACTGGTGCAACTCGGCCACGGCAAGTACCAGCAGCGTATCCAGGCGACCGTGACCGGCCGCACTTCGCACATTGCCGTCGAGCTGGCCAGTGATAAAGAAGAGACCAACAAGATTCTCGCAACCCTCGGCCTGCCGGTACCGCAACAGGAACTGGTACGCAGCGAACAGCAGGCCATGCGCGCGGCGCGACGCATCGGCTTTCCGGTCGTCACCAAGCCCTATAACGGCAATCATGGGCGCGGCATTTCCATACGGCTGACCACGGAAGCCGAGGTTGCGCAGGGCTTTCTCGTGGCCTGCGAACATTCGAGCTCGGTCATCGTTGAGACCTTTCTCGAGGGTGATGATCACCGGCTGCTGGTGGTCAATGGCGAACTGGTCGCGGCGACGCGGCGCACGCCCGGCCATGTGGTGGGCGATGGCGTGCACAACATAGTGCAGCTGATCGACATCGTGAACCAGGATCCACGCCGCGGCGTGGGCCACGAAAAAGTGCTGACGCGGCTCGAGCTCGACGCCCAGGCGCAGAAAATGCTCGAGCGCGCGGGGCTCAAGTCCGATTCAGTGCCGGCCGTGGACCAGTTCGTGTACCTGCGTTCGACCGCCAATCTTTCCACCGGCGGCACGGCAACCGATGTCACCGATATCATTCACCCGGACAATCGCGAGATGGCCGAGCGCGCGGTGCGCGCCATTGGCCTGGATGTCGGCGGTGTCGATTTTCTTACCAAAAACATCGCCGAGAGTTATCGCAAGATTGGCGGCGGCATCTGCGAGGTAAATGCGGCGCCCGGTTTTCGCATGCACGTGGCGCCCAGCGAAGGCACGGCGCGCGATGTCGCCACGCCGGTGATCGACATGCTGTTCCCGCAGGGCGTGCCCACGCGCGTGCCGATCGCGGCGATCACCGGGACCAACGGCAAGACCACCACGGCGCGCATGCTGGCGCACATCACCAAGATGGCCGGCTACACGCCCGGCCTGACGACCACCGATGGCGTCTACATAGATGGCCAGCGCACGGTGCAGGGCGACATGACCGGCCCGGTGTCGGCGCGCATGGTGCTGGCCGATCCGCAGATCGACATGGCGGTGCTCGAGACCGCGCGCGGCGGCCTGCTGCGTGCCGGCATGGGTGTGCGTGAGGTCAATGTCGGCGGGGTGCTCAATATCCAGGCCGATCACCTGGGGTTGAAGGGCATTGACACGCTCGAGCAGCTGGCCGAGGTGAAACGCGTGGTAGTGGAAGTGGCCACCGATTGCGCCGTGCTCAATGCCGATGAGCCGCTGGTGCTGAAGATGTCGGCCTACACGGAAGCGAAGAACATCTGCTATGTCACGGTCAATCCCCAGCACACGCTGGTGCGCGAGCATATTCGCGCCGGCGGGCGCGCCTGCGCGCTGGAGGCGGGCGTCAATGGCCAGATGATCGCGCTCTACGATCGCGGCAGTCACATTCCGCTGGTCTGGACGCACCTGATCCCGGCCACGCTCGAGGGGCGGGCACTGCACAACGTGCAGAACGCGATGTTCGCGGCCAGCATGGCCTTCTCGCTGGGAATCAAGCTCGACGCGATCCGTCAGGGCCTGCGCACCTTCGATTCCACGTTCTTCCAGGCGCCCGGACGTATGAACGTGTTCAACGAGCATCCCTTCAAGGTGCTGTTCGACTATGGTCACAACGCGCACGCGGTGGCGGCGATGGCCGACCTGGCGCAACGCCTCGATGTCACCGGCCGGCGCATCGTGGTCCTGGCGGGGCCCGGTGACCGGCGCGATGAAGATCTGATCGCCATTGCCCATGCAGTGGCCGGTCGTTTCGATCACTACATCTGCCGACGCGATGATTCGCTGCGCGATCGTGAGCACGACGAAGTGCCGCGTATGCAGGCCAAGGCCTTGCGCGCTGCTGGCGTACCCGAAGGGGCGATCTCGATCATTCCGGATGAACAGGAGGCGATCGATGCGGCCTTGAGCATGGGCCGGCCCGGCGATCTGCTGCTGATCTTCGCCGACGCGCTGGTGCGCTCGTGGAAGCAGATCACCAAATTCAAACCGGTGGGCGCAGCGGTATCGCGCTCGTCGGCCACGAGTTCGTCGGCGTCAGAGGGCGATGGCGAGTTGGGCGCAGCGTCGGACTTTCCCGTGGCGCGCGCGCTGGCGCCGTACGCGGGCGAGGCGGCGCGCGCCGCTGAAGGGCAGGCCTCGGCGTTCAGTCTCGAGGGGTTGGTGCGCGATGAACGCGGCATTCGCTTTGCGCCGGAGATCGACGACTGAACGCCCCGACTGCGTTGCCGTTCGTCGACTCGCGGCGGCTGACCGGAGCGAACCTGTTCTTCGCGGCCACTGGCGCGACGCTGGAACTTGCCGGCCTGCCGCCTGATGAGGCGCTGCTCACGGACTGGCGCGAACGCGTCGCGCGTGCACGCGTACACCTGGCCTGGCCCGCAGCGGAAATCGTCGTGCGACGCCATGCCGGCGGTGCCTCATTGGCGCTCGCCGCGCCACTCGATCAGCTGTTTCTCGCCACTGAAGTGAACGAGTGGGCATTGTGCGCCACCCTGTGCGAGCGCGAGCCGCAGCGCTGGAGCGGGATGGAAGCGGCGCTGCTGGCAGCCGCGATTGAGAATGCAGCCGATGCCACCGAGGTTGATCCGCCGGTGCTGAATGAGCCCGCCGCATTCGCCCGGTTTTCACGTCTCGCCGCCCGTGAGGCGCGCGCCGACCTGTGCGCGCTGCTGGCCGAGGCCGGGAAGCACCACCTGCCCTACGTGCTCGATGAAACGCTGCTGACTCTGGGTACCGGAGTCGGTGGGCGCAGCTACCCGCTGACAGCACTGCCGCGGCCTGTCGAGGTGCCGTGGCAGGCGCTGCACGGCATTCCCACCGTCATTGTCTCCGGCTCGAACGGCAAGACCACTACGGTGCGATTGCTCGCGGCCTGCGCGCGTGAGCACGGCTGGCGCGCCGCCTACAACTGCACCGACGGCGTGATCGTCGGCAGTGAAGTTCTGGCGAGCGGTGACTATTCCGGTCCGGCCGGTGCGCGCCGCGTGCTGCGCGAGACGCGCACCGAGGCCGCCGTACTCGAGGTGGCGCGTGGCGGCATCCTGCGCCGTGGCCTGGCGGTGGTGCATGCGCAGGTTGCCGTCGTGACCAACATCAGCGCCGATCATTTTGGCGAATATGGCATCGATGATCTCGATGGCCTGGCGGACACCAAACTCGCGCTGGCCGCGGGCGTGCCGCCGGATGGACTGCTGGTGTTGAACGCCGACGACGCGCTGCTGCGCGCCAAGGCCGTCGGACTTGCGCGCCGCTATGGCAGCGCGCCGCCGCTTGGCTGGTTCGCACTGGATGCCGATCAGGCGCTGCTGCAGGAGCATCGCGCACGCGGCGGCTCGACCTGCGGCGTGCGCGGCGGGCGCCTGATGCTCGCGCTCGCCGGCAACCAGGCAGGCGAATACGAACTCGGCGCGGTGAGCGAAATGCCGCTCACCGTCGACGGCCACGCGGGCTACAACATCGCCAATCTGGCCGGCGCGGCCCTGGCCGCGGCGGCGCTGGGTATCGCGCCCGCGGCGATCGCTGCCGTGTTTGCGCGCTTTGGCGCAACGGTGGCCGATAATCCCGGCCGCCTGATGCGTTTCAATTATCGCGGTGCACGTGTGCTCATCGACTACGCGCACAATCCGGACGGCCTGCGCGGCTTTCTGAAGGTAGCAGCGAATATGCGTACCGCGCATGGCCGGCTGGGCCTGCTGCTCGGCCATGCCGGCAACAGAAAAGATGAGGACGTCCGGGCCCTGGCGGGTGTTGCGGCAGAATTTCGACCCGACCTGGTCGTCATCAAGGAGGACGAAGCGCATCTGCGCGGTCGTTCTCCCGGCGACGTGCCGCGCATCATCCGCCAGGAGCTGCTGCGCCTGGGGATGCCGGAGTCCGCGCTGCCGCTGCGGGCCAGTGAGCTTGAAGCGGTGCAGCACGCCCTCGATTGGGCGCGCCCCGGCGATGTGCTGGCCCTGCCGGTGCACGGCACCCAGGCACGCACGGCCGTGCTGGCGATGCTTAACAGCAGCAGCCAGTAGTCTGTAGATTGGCAAAGCGCGCCCCGCTAAAATGGCGGCCGACGCCATGAAATTCCGCCTCACAGCATTCGCGTGGCACTTATCGGGCAGCCTGGGCGCACTGAGCCTGGTGCTGGGCAGCCTGTATCTGGGCTGGTATCGCTGGCCGGGCTGGTATCTCACCGGCGCCCTGGGCGTGGTGCCGATACTGGTCGCGGTCGATGCGGCGCTGGGCCCGTTTATCACGCTGCTGATTGCCAATCCGCGCAAGCCGCGGCGCGAGTTGTTGCGCGACATTGCCCTCATCGTTACCGTCCAGCTCGCCGCCCTGGCCTACGGTTCCTTCACGCTCTGGAGCGGGCGGCCGCTGTACTACACCTTTTCTGAAGATCGCCTGCAGCTGGTGCAGGCCTCCGATCTTGACCCACATGAAATTGCCCTGGCTCGTCAGAGCAACCCGGTCTTTGCGCCGCACTGGTACAGCCTGCCCCGCTGGGTCTGGGCGCCGCTACCGGAAAAAACCAGCGAGCGTGAAGCCATTGTGAGTGCCGCGATTGGTGGCGGTGACGATGTCATTCAGATGCCGCGCTATTTCAAACCCTGGAACCTTGGCCTCCCGGCATTGCGCCAGCAGCTGAAGAGCGTGGAGGACCAGGCCGATAACCGCTTTTACAAACGCAAGCCGCGACTCAAACAGCGGCTGCAGGAGTCGGGTTTTGCGCCCGACCAGCCCGTGACGATGATTATGACCGGGCGGGGTTCGCCGCTGCTGGCGGTATTCGATGCCGGCACCCTGGAAATCAAGGCGCTGGTACGCGTCGAGCCCTGAATTTCAGCCCGGCTGTCGCCGCCAGAAGTAGAATGCGCGCCATGCGCTACGCGGAATCTTTCGATGTCCTGGTCATTGGCGGCGGCCACGCCGGCTGTGAGGCCGCGTTGGCCGCAGCGCGGGCCGGGGCACGCACGCTGCTGCTGACACAGAACCTCGAGCAGCTCGGGGCCATGAGTTGCAACCCGGCGATCGGCGGCATCGGCAAGGGCCATCTGGTGCGCGAGATTGATGCCCTCGGCGGGGCGATGGCCTGCGTGACCGATCTGGCTGGCATCCAGTTTCGTACCCTCAATGCCAGCAAGGGTCCGGCGGTGCGCGCCACCCGCGCCCAGGCTGACCGCCAGCTCTACAAACACGCCATGCGGACGCGGCTGGAAAACCAGCCCGGCCTGACGCTCTTCCAGCAGGAAGTGGGCGACCTGCTGATCGAGAGTTCTGGCTCCGGCTCCGGCGTGACCGATCGCGTCCGTGGTGCAGTAACCGTCACCGGCATCCGCTTCGAAGCGCGCGCCGTGGTGCTCACGGTCGGCACCTTTCTGGGCGGGCGCATTCACGTCGGGCTCGACAGTCATCAAGGAGGTCGCGCAGGCGATCCGCCCTCGAATGCGCTGGCCCTGAAACTGCGCGAACGCATGCCGCGCGTGGGCCGTCTGAAGACCGGTACGCCACCCCGGATCGACGGTCGCAGCATTGACTATCGTGCCTTGATTTCACAGCCCAGCGACACACCGCTACCTGTGTTTTCGTTTCTTGGGCGGATCAGTGACCATCCTATGCAGGTTGATTGTCACATTACACATACCAATGAACGCACCCACGATATCATTCGTGCGGCCTTCGATCGCTCGCCGATGTACACCGGGCGCATCGAGGGTGTGGGTCCGCGCTACTGCCCGTCGGTGGAAGACAAGGTGCATCGTTTCGCTGACAAGAACTCGCACCAGATCTTCATTGAACCTGAGGGTCTGAACACCCACGAGATCTACCCGAACGGCATTTCAACCAGCCTGCCTTTCGATGTGCAGCAGGACTTTGTGCGCAGCATCGCCGGCTTCGAAAAGGCACATATCACGCGGCCCGGTTACGCGATCGAGTACGACTATTTCGATCCACGCGACCTCAAGAGTTCGCTCGAAACCAGAAGCGTGGGCGGGCTGTTCTTCGCCGGGCAAATCAACGGCACCACCGGCTATGAAGAGGCCGCCGCCCAGGGACTGCTGGCTGGTCTCAACGCCGCCCGCACCACCGGCGAGCTGCCGGCCTGGGTGCCGGCACGCAACGAAGCCTATCTCGGCGTGCTCGTCGACGACCTGGTGACCCAGGGCACCGCAGAGCCGTACCGCATGTTCACCAGCCGCGCCGAGCACCGGCTGCTGCTGCGTGAGGACAATGCCGACGAGCGCCTCACGCCCATTGGTCGTGAGCTGGGCCTGGTCGACGAACAGCGCTGGCATTTCTTCCAGGCCAAGCAGCAGTGCATCAACGCCGAAGTCACCCGTCTGGAGTCGCGCCGGGTGCGGGTGAGCGAACCGGACGCGGCCTGGTGTGAACGCCTGCTCGGCGGCACGGCGCTGTCGCGCGATGTCACGGCCATGGAACTGCTCCGCCGCCCCGGTGTCGGTTATGACGATGTGCTGGAGATCATCGGTGCGCCGCTGGCCAGTGACGGCATCGCCCACGATGATCGTCTGGCGCCGCAGCTGCGCACGGCCCTCGACGTGCGCGCCAGTTATAGCGGCTACATCGAACGCGCCGAGGCGGAAATCGAACGTTCGCGCCGCAACGAACACACGGCGCTGCCCGCCAACCTCGACTATCGTGGCCTTGCCGGCCTGTCGAATGAGGTCAGGCAGAAGCTCAGCGAGATCCGGCCGGCCACGCTCGGCCAGGCTGCCCGCGTACCCGGCGTCACGCCGGCAGCGGTATCCATTCTGCTCGTCCACCTCAAACGGAGTAGCGCTTTATGAGTCCCTGCGGCAATACAGATTTCGGCACGGTCCGCCGTAGCGCGGCACTTGGCTTGCTGGCGCTGTCGCTGGCCAGCCTTGCGGCCAGCGCCGCGGAACCGCTCAACGTCAAACTCGGCCTGTGGGAAATGAGCACCACCGCCGCCACCAGCGGCTCGATGATTCCGCCCGCGCTGCTGGCGCAGATGTCGGCCGAGCAGCGCGCCCGCATCGAAGCGGCCATGAAGCAGCGCGCCGGCGGCGGCCACACCAGCAGCAGCAAGACCTGCGTCACCAAGGAGGATCTGCTGCGCGGCAGCGTCAATGCCAACAAGGATGAAGATCAGAAGAACTGCACGTATCGGGTCGTGACGCAGACCGCCACGCGCATGGAAACGCATTTCCACTGCACCGGCGAGGGCGCCCGGGATGGCGAGATGAAAATGGAGGCCGTGAGCCCTGAGCAGCTCAAGGGCGCCGTCCAGGTGACTACGCCTGAAGGCAAGGTAACCGTGCAACTCGCTGGCCGCTGGCTGGGGTCCAGCTGCGCGGGCGCAAAGGACTGAGGGCCCGGGAGGGCAGGCCGGAAGCCGGGGGCATTACGCCACCTGCGCGCCGACGTGCTATGTTGATCGCCGGCATTGCAGTTTCTTAAGGTGGAGCGAGGCATGTTTGGACTTGAATTCAATGTACTGCCCATTTTCATCGTGGTCGCGCTGTTGGTGTTCGTCTCCAAGGCCTGGCTCACGGTGCCGCAGGGCTTTCACTACACGCTCGAGCGCTTCGGCAAGTTCAAGAAGACCATGGAGCCCGGCTTCCATCTGATCACGCCGTTTTTCGAAGGCATCGGCCGGCGCATGAACATGATGGAGCAGGTGCTCGACGTGCCGCGCCAGGAAGTCATCACCAAGGACAACGCCATGGTCGGCGTCGATGCCGTGGTGTTCTACCAGGTACAGGACGCGGCCCGCGCAGCCTACGAAGTCGACAATCTGCGCCTCGCGGTCGTGAATCTCACCATGACCAACATCCGCACCGTGGTCGGCGCCATGGACCTGGACGAAACGCTCTCGAAGCGTGATGACATCAATCACCGCCTGCTGCGCGTGGTCGACGATGCCACCATGCCCTGGGGCATCAAGGTGACGCGCATCGAGATCAAGGATATCCAGCCGCCCGCCGATCTGATCGAATCGATGGGCCGGCAGATGAAGGCCGAGCGCGACAAGCGCGCCAACATCCTCGAGGCCGAAGGGTTTCGCCAGGCCGCCATTCTCAAGGCCGAAGGCGAGAAGCAGGCCGCGGTGCTGCAGGCCGAGGGCGGCAAGGAAGCTGCGTTCCGCAATGCCGAGGCGCGCGAGCGTCTGGGCGAAGCCGAGGCCAGGGCCACGGCCGTGGTCTCACAGGCCATCTCACAGGGCAATGTGCAGGCCATCAATTATTTCATCGCGCAGAAATACGTCGAAGCGATGAAGGCATTTGCCACCGCCCCAAACCAGAAAGTGTTTTTCATGCCGATGGAAGCCACCGGGTTGCTCGCTTCGATCGGCGGTATCGCTGAGCTGGCCAAAGACGCCATGCAGCAGCAGGGTACCGCCGCGCGTGCGCCGACCTTGGGCGGCCCGGCGCGCTGAGCAGCCAGCCCATGATCGACTTTGCGGCAACGTTGCAATGGTGGCACTGGTGGATCATCGCCGCTGCGCTCGGCATCGTCGAAGCTCTCGCCCCCGGTGCGGTGGCCATCTGGTTCGCTGTGGCCGCCGCCGTGGTTGGCGCGCTGCTGCTGGTCTTCCCGATTCCCTGGCAATTCCAGCTGGTGCTGTTCGGTGCGCTGTCGGTCGCGGCGCTGGCAGCGTGGAACAAGTGGAAAGGCCAGCATCCCGAGACCTCCGATCAACCGCACCTGAATCAGCGTGCCGCGCAATACATAGGCAAGGTATATGTGCTCAGCGAACCCATCGTGCGGGGTTCCGGCAAGGCCTATATTGGCGATGGCGCCTGGAAAGTGCGCGGACCGGACCTGCCCGCAGGTGCGTCGGTGCGCGTGTGCGCCGTGGAAGGTGCCTTGCTGATCGTCGAGGCCGCCTGATTCAAGAACCTAGTGGAGATGAGCATGGCAAGCGCAGCACAGCTACTGAGCCGCAAACCCAATGAAATTTACTCCGTTGGTCCCGATGCCGCAGTGCTCGAAGCGATCCGGCTGATGGCCGACCACGGGGTCGGCGCGCTGCTGGTGATGCAGGGCGACAAGCTCGCCGGCATCGTCTCCGAGCGTGACTACGCGCGCAAGGTGATCCTCAAAGGCCGCTCTTCAGCCGATACGCCGGTGCGCGACATCATGACCGCAAAGGTGCACACCGTGGAGCCGACCCTGAGTGCGCAGCAATGCATGCAGATCATGACCGATCGGCGTGTGCGCCATCTGCCGGTGGTCGAAGCCGGCCGGGTAATCGGCATGCTCTCGATAGGCGATCTGGTGCGCGCGGTGCTGGCGGAGCAGGCGCAGACCATCGAGCAGTTGGAGAATTACATCCATCACTGACTTGTGCTTGCGCGGCGGGCGTAGGGCTGGCGCGGGGTAAGACGGGGCGCCCGTCGTC
>JBAVRE010000284.1:0-2683 GCA_049694695.1 Steroidobacteraceae bacterium
GGCCAGCGCCGCCGGGCGGACGTGGGCCACCGCCGCCGCGCCGCGCGGGCCGGCTGTCATAGTCGCGCGGTACGTAGGGCGCCGCTACCAGCTTGGGCAGCGAGGCCGCGTCATATTTTTCAACCGGAATCTTGTGGCCGATGTAGGTCTCGATATCCGGCAGCGAGATCGCGTATTCCTCGCAGCCAAAACTGATGGCATCGCCATCGGCGCCGGCGCGCGCCGTGCGGCCGATGCGGTGCACGTAGTCGGGCGCGTCCTGTGGCAGATCGTAATTGAAGACGTGGCTGACGTCGGGAATGTGCAGACCGCGCGAAGCGACATCGGTGGCGATCAGCACCGCGAGCTCGCCTTCGTGAAACTGGCGCAGGAATCGCAGCCGCTTGGGCTGCGGCACATCGCCGGAAATGGCCTGGGCGCTGAAGCCATTGATGCGCAGCACGGCTTCGAGCCGCTCGGCCGCGCGCTTGGTGTTGACGAACACCATGGTGCGGTGGGCCTCGAACTGACGCAGCAGCGAGACCAGCAGCGGCATCTTTTCCGGCATCGAGGGAAAATAGATCGACTGGCGTACGCGATCGATGGTTATCTTGTCGGGCTCGATGCGCACCAGCTCGGGGTTGTTCATGTGCTCGTAGGCCAGCTCCAGCACGCGCTGCGAGAGCGTGGCCGAAAATAGCATCGACTGGCGGTGCGCGGGCGCCGGCAGGCGGCGCAGGATGTAGCGGATGTCGGCGATGAACCCCAGGTCAAACATGCGATCGGCTTCATCGAGCACCACGACCTGCGCATGACGCAGGTCATACACACCCTGTTTGAAATAATCGATGATGCGCCCGGGCGTGCCGATCAGCACATCGATGCCATCGGCGAGCTGGCGGCGCTGCTTGTCGTAGTCGACGCCGCCAAACACCACGGCGAGCGGCAGGCCGGTGTGGCGGCCGAGCACGGCGGCATCCTTGTGGATCTGCACCGCGAGTTCGCGGGTGGGCGCCACCACCAGAGCGCGCACCGAAGTGGGCGGGCGATTGGGGTCGGCGGGCTTGGACAGCAGCGATTGATACAGCGCCACCAGAAACGCGGCCGTCTTGCCGGTGCCGGTCTGCGCCTGGCCGGCGATGTCACGACCGGTGAGGGCAGCGGGCAGGGTTTGCGCCTGGATCGGCGTGCAGCGGCTGAAGCCGGCCTCGACGATGCCCTGCATGAGCGCCGGATGCAGCGGCAGGCTGCTGAATGTCAATGAACTTAAATGATCGTCACTCATGGAATGATCGGTATCCTGTTGTTCTGTATTGCCTGATTGCAGGTTTGCCTTGTGGGGCTTGCAATGCACCCCGGAAAAGGCTAAAAATAGCGCCAACGGCGGCTCCTCTGCGCCCCCGCCAACCAACCCTGACACACAAGTGTACCCGCTGAGCGGCTTTCCCGCGCCATTGTCTGGCCAGGGCCACCGCCACCAACCACCAAACCTAAAATCCGAAGTCCCGATTCCAGCACCGCACCGCGGTGGCCGATCCACTGCTTCGCATTCCCTATGACACACAAAACGGAGGCCATGTTCGCGTGAGTAACGAACACATTATTCATACTTCAGACGCCCGCTTCGAAGCCGACGTCATCAAATCCGACCAGCCCGTACTGCTCGATTTCTGGGCCGAATGGTGCGGTCCCTGCAAGATGATTGCGCCGATGCTGGACGAGATGGCGACCGAGTACCACGGCCGCCTGCGCATCGCCAAGCTCAACATCGATGAAAACCCGCAGACGCCGCCGAAGTTCGGCATCCGCGGCATACCGACGCTGATTCTGTTCAAGAACGGCACGGTCGAGGCGCAGAAAGTGGGCGCCCTGTCCAAGTCGCAACTGGCAGCGTTCCTGGAACAGCACCTGTGAGGGGGTATCTCGGCAATCAGGGCCGCAACAACAACCGCCCTGGCAACAAGGGTCCGCGCCACGGCGGCGGCATGCGCGATGGCAATCGTGATCCCAACCGCGGCAACGTCGGCGGTCGCATGGACGATCAGCCGATGCAGGATATGGAGCCGCTGGGCGAAGACGATGCTGAGGTGATCAGCCCGGCCGAGCTGGCCCAGTCGCGCAACTCGATGAACCTGACGGCCCTCAAGGCCAAGCCGATCCACGAGCTGGTGAAGCAGGCTGAGTCGATGGGCCTCGATAACATGGCCCGCTCGCGCAAGCAGGACATCATCTTCTCGATCCTCAAGGCGCACGCGCGCAACGGCGAAGACATCTACGGCGACGGCGTGCTGGAAATTCTCCAGGATGGCTTTGGATTCCTGCGCTCCTCCGATGGCTCGTACCTGGCTGGCCCTGACGACATCTACATCAGCCCGAGCCAGATCCGCCGCTTCAACCTGCGCACCGGCGATTCGGTCTCCGGCCTGATTCGCCCGCCCAAGGATGGCGAACGTTATTTCGCGCTGCTCAAGGTCGGCGAGATCAACTACGACTCGCCGGAGAATGCGCGTAACAAAGTCCTGTTCGAGAACCTGACGCCGTTCCATCCGACCCGGCGCCTGAAACTCGAGCGCGGCAATGGCAGCACCGAAGATCTGACCGCGCGCGCCATCGATCTGATCGCGCCGATCGGCAAGGGTCAGCGCGGGCTGATCGTCTCGCCGCCCAAGGCCGGCAAGACCATGCTGCTGCAGAACATCGCCAC
>JBAVRE010000285.1:0-10412 GCA_049694695.1 Steroidobacteraceae bacterium
CGGCGAACCTGCTGATACACGTGATCGACGCCGCCGACCTGCGCCGCGATGAATACACCGCGCTGGTCGACGCCGTGTTGCAGGAGATCGGCGCCGGCGATCTCCCGCAATTGCTGGTCTACAACAAGATTGATCGGCTCGAAGTCGAGCCACGCATCGAGCGCGACGCCGAGGGCAAGGTGACCCAGGTCTGGATCAGCGCCGCGCAGGGCCTGGGCGTTGAACTGTTGGCCAGGGCCATTGCCGAGCGGCTCAATCTCAGCGCGCAGCGCGCCTGGGTGCATTTGCCGGCCTCGGCAGGTGCGGCGCGCGCCCGGCTTTTTGCCGGCGGCGCGGTACGGGAAGAACGCACCCAGGAGGATGGTGCCATGCTGTTGCTGGTGGAACTGCCCCCCGAAGCCATGGCGGAGCTGGCACGCCAACCGGGCATGCGCCTGACCCCGGCGAGCGCTCCGGCTGACAGCAAGGCGGCTTGTGCACGCGCGGTGCCGTACCTAGAATCCATCGCCGCGCCGGTCGTGGCGGCGCAATCCTGAATTCAAACGGCAAGGCGGCTATGGCCTGGAATCAATCTGGCGGCGATCAGGGTGCGAAGCGCCGCTCCGGGGCGGCGGGCGCGTCCTGGTGGCGTGGATTGAAGCAGCGCTGGACCGGCAGTCGGGGTGCGCGCGGGCCGCTGTACGCGGCGGGTGCCGTGGCCGCGGTCTTATTGTGGTCGTTTACCGGGTTCTACCAGATCGCCGGCGGCCAGCACGCGATCCTCGAGCGCTTTGGCGCCTATGCCGGCGAGCGCGGGGCGGGGCTGGGCTGGCATCTGCCCTGGCCGATTGAAACGGTCAGGCGCATCGATCTGGGTAGGGTGAACAGCATCGATTTTCAGGCGCGGATGTTCAGTGCCGATACCGCGCTGCTCAACATCACCGGCAGTGTGCAATATCAGCTGCGCGATGCACGCCAGGCGCTCTACGCGCTGCGCGAACCGGAGCGCGCGGTGCGCGAGCTGGGCGAGGCGGCCACGCGCGAACTGGTAGCGGCGCGAGCTTTGAGCGATGTCCTGAATGGCTCGGCGCGTGGGCCGCTGGTTGAGGCGCTGCGTGACACCGTCCAGCGGCGACTCGATGACTTGAGCGCCGGTGTGCGGGTAATGGCGGTCAATCTGACCGACGTACAGGTGCCGGAAGCGGTGCTCGAGTCGCAGCGCGGCACCGAGCAGGCGCAGCAGGAACGCAAGCAGCTGGCCCTCGAGGCTCAGGGCTATGCCGGCGATCTGCTGCCACGGGCGCAGGAGCTGGCACAGCGCCAGCGCAGCGAGGCACAGGCCTACAAGCTGCAGATCATCGCCACGGCTGAAGGCGACGCGGCGCGTTTTGAACCGCTGCTGGCGGCCTATGAACGCGCACCAGAAGTGACCCGCAACCGCCTTTACATCGAAACCATCGAAACCATACTGGCGCGTTCGCGCAAGGTGATCATCGACGGCAAGGGCGCTGGCAACACTTTCAACATTCCATTGGAAAAGCTGCTGGCCGCCGGCACTGCCCACGATACCGGCGTTGCCGGTGTCGTGAGCGCGCCGTCGCCCGGCAACGCGCCGGACGGCAAGGCAGCGCCAGCCGTTGAGCCCGATGGACGCAACCGCGACCGGCCGCAACGATGATGCACCGATCACTCGTCGCGACCGCAACGGCCACGCTGCTGCTGGTAGCGCTGGCCTCCAGTGTGTTCACGGTCAGCGAAACCGAGCTGGCGGTGCGCACCCGCTTCGGGCAGGTCATGGGCAACGATTATCGTCCCGGACTGCACTGGTGCTGGCCGTTCGAACGCGTGGCACGTGTCGAACGGCGCATCATCACGCAGGAACTGCTGGGCGAAACTTTCCTCAGCAGCGAACAACAGGGCCTGCGGATCGACCTGGCGCTCGATTGGCAGGTGCGCGATGCCGCGCGCTTCCTGAGCGCCAGCGGTGGCGATGAACAGGCCGCCGGCGCACGCCTTGCCGATCTGTTGCGCAGCGACCTGAAGAGCGACTATGCGAAACTCACGCTGGCGCAGATCATCGCTGCGCCGCACAGCGGGGTGGCGCCAGCGTCACTGCTGCGCCTGCAGGCCCTGGCGCAGCGGCTGGGTATCAGCATCAGCGCTGCGCGCGTGCAGCGTATCGACACTACCGAAGCGGTGACCAACGCGGTGCTGCAGCGCATGCAGGCGGCATTTGCGGCCAAGTCCGCGCAGATTCGCGCCGAGGGCGCCAGCGATGCCGGGCAGATCCGCAGCGAGGCCGAGCGCAATCGCGCCGAGATCCTGGCCAGCGCCAATCGCGATGCGCAGCGCCTGCGCGGCGAGGGCGATGGCCAGGCGGCGACGATCTACGCGCGCGCCTACGGCCGCAGCCCCGAGTTCGCCAGCTTTTATCGCAGCCTGCAGGCCTATCGCAGCGCCTTGGGCCGCGAGGGCGACATCCTGGTGATCATGCCGGAAGGCGATTTCTACAAGTACCTGCGCAGTGCCGCGCGTCATTGATCAGGAATAACTGCTGATGGGTCGTTTCGTAATCGTGATCGGTACCCAGTGGGGCGACGAGGGCAAGGGCAAGCTGGTCGATCTGCTCACCGAGCGCGCCGTCGCGGTGGCGCGCTTCCAGGGCGGCCACAACGCTGGCCACACGCTGGTCATCAATGGCGAGAAGACCATCCTTTCGCTGATCCCTTCGGGAATCCTGCACTCCGGGGTGCAGTGTCTGATCGGCAATGGCGTCGTGCTGTCGCTCGAAGCGCTGTTCCGCGAGGCGCAGGCGCTGATCAATCGGGGCGTACCGGTGTTCGAGCGCCTGCGCATTTCACCTTCCTGCCCGCTGATTCTGCCCTCGCATATCGCGCTCGATCGGGCCCGTGAGGCGGCGAGCGGCGCCAACGCCATCGGCACGACCGGCCGTGGCATTGGGCCGGCATACGAAGACAAAGTTGCGCGCCGTGCTGTAAGGGTGGCCGATCTCTTCCAGCGTGAGCGCTTCGCCGCCAAGCTGGGCGAGATGCTCGATTTCCACAATTTCGTGCTGCAGCGCTATTTTTCGCTGCCCGCGGTCGATTTCCAGTGCACGCTCGATGAGCAACTGGCGTACGCCGAGCGACTGCGGCCGCTGCTGGTGGACGTCACCGGTACGCTGGCGCGCCTGCGTGCGGCCGGCGCCAATGTGCTGTTCGAGGGCGCCCAGGGTGCCATGCTCGATGTCGACGTCGGCACCTACCCGTTCGTGACTTCCTCCAACACGACTGCCGGCGGCGCCGCCACCGGCACGGGCCTGGGGCCGCGCGTCTTCGATCACGTACTTGGCATCGTCAAGGCCTACGCGACGCGCGTAGGTGCGGGACCCTTTCCGACCGAATTGTTCGATCACAGCGGCGAGCATCTCTCGCGCGTCGGCCATGAGTTCGGATCCGTCACCGGCCGGCCGCGACGCTGTGGCTGGTTCGATGCGGTGGCACTGCGCCGTACCATCATGCACTCCAGCGTCTCCGGCCTGTGCATGACCAAGCTGGATGTGCTCGATGGCCTCGATGTCATCCGCGTGTGCACCGGTTATCGCATCGATGGCAGATTGAGTGACGAACCGCCGCTGTTCGCGGATGCTTTCGCGGAGGTCGAACCGGCCTATGAGGAGTTGCCGGGTTGGCAGGAGTCGACCGCCGGCATACGCGACTACGCCGCGCTCCCGGCCGCCGCCCGCCGTTACCTTGAACGGGTGCAGGAACTGGTCGGCGTGCCACTTGACTTAATCTCAACCGGCCCGGACCGCGATCACACAATCGTCCTGCGCCATCCCTTCGACCCCGCCGATTGACGCTGGAGCACAGCGGCGCTGCTCAAGATTGGTCTGTCTGGAGCGATAAATAAGGACAGACGCAGCACCCGCGTTGCGCAGGGTCCAAGAGCAGGCAATGGAAAAACGTGCGGACGCCATCGTGGCTGGCCGTGGAGCCGGCGTGATCACGCCGGCGCCAGGCGTGGCCCAACCGTTTACCCCGGCGCCGGCCGACTCGGCGCGCATGCTGGCGACCCTGATCGGCAACCTCGATGGCGCCGTGTTCCGCTGCCGCTACGATGCGCACTGGACCATGGAGTTCATCAGCGAGGGCTGCCGGCGCCTGACCGGTTATGCGCCTGAAGAATTGATCGACAGCAGGGCGGTCCAGTTCAGCGACCTGATTCATCCCGACGACCAGGCCATGTGGGCCACCAATGAAGAAGGGTTGGGTGACAGCCCGGCGCGCTATGCGGTCGAGTATCGCCTCCGCCACCGTGATGGGTCCTGGCGCTGGGTATGCGAGCGTGGCGCGATCGTCTTCGATACCAGTGCCGCGAGCTGGAGGCTCGAGGGCTTCATCGAGGACATCTCCGAGCGTCGCCGTCTGGATGAGGCCCGGCGTCAGGCCGAGGAGCGTTACCACAGCATTTTCGAGCATGCACTGGAGGGCATTTTCCACAGCACGCCGGCTGGACGAATCCTGGTCGCCAATCCGGCGCTGGCGCGCATCCTGGGATTCGACTCGCCTGAACAGTTGATTGCCGAAGTGACCGACCTGGCCAGCCAGATCTACGTGGAGCCTGAGCGGCGCCGTGAGCTGCTGCGGCTGCTGCAGAGCAATGATTCGGTCAGCGCCTTCGAATGCCAGGTTTTTCGCCGCAACGGTGAAGTCATCTGGCTGTCGATCAACGCCCATGCGCGCCGTGACCAGGCGCGCAATCTGCTCTATACCGAAGGCACGGTCGAAGACATCACCGAGCGGCGCCTGTACCAGGCGCAGATCGAGCGCCAGGCCAATTTCGATTCGCTCACCGGCCTCGCCAATCGCACCCTGCTCAACGCCCGCCTGCGCCAGGCGATCGAGCGCGCCGCCGCAAATGGCAGCGAAGTCGCGGTGGCGTTCATAGACCTGGATCAGTTCAAATTCATCAACGATACCTTTGGCCACGAGCTGGGCGACAGTCTGCTGCAGAACATGGCTGATCGGCTGCGCTCCTGTGTGCGCGAGGGCGATCTGGTGGCGCGCCAGGGTGGCGATGAGTTTGTATTGCTGCTCACCGACTATCGCCACGATGATCTGGCCAGCCTGATTCAACGCCTGCACGCGGCCATTGCTGAACCCTGGCAGGCGGGGCGGCGCAATTTCCAGGTATCCAGCAGTATTGGCGTGGCGGTCTATCCGGTCGACGGGCACAACCCCGACAAGCTGCTGCGCAACGCCGATGCGGCCATGTACAAGGCCAAGGAAAACGGCCGCAATGGCTACCAGTTCTTTACCGCGGAGCTCAACCGCGCGCTGGTCGAGCGCCAGGAAATCGAGCAGCGTCTGCGCGGCGCGCTGGCGCGCCAGCAGTTTCTGCTGCACTACCAGCCCCGCATCGATATGACGACTGGCCTGATCTGTGGCGCCGAGGCCCTGCTGCGTTGGCGCCTGCCGGAGCAGGGCCTGGTGTCACCCCAGCGTTTCATTTCGGTGGCCGAGGATACCGGCCTGATCGTGCCGATCGGCCGCTGGGTGCTGCACAGCGCCTGCCAGCAGGCGCGCAGCTGGCAGGATGAGGGGCTGCCGCCCGTCGTTGTTTCGGTGAACGTCTCGCCGCGCCAGTTCCGGGACGGCAACATTGTCGAGACCATCGCCGCGGCGCTGACCGCCAGTGGCCTGGAGCCGCGCTATCTGCAGATCGAGCTGACCGAGGGCCTGGCGATGCACGGTGCCGAAAAGTACGTGCACATGCTCGAGCAGATCAAGCAACTGGGCGTGCAGATCGCGGTCGACGATTTCGGCACCGGCTATTCCAGCCTGAGCTACCTGAAGCGCTTTCCGATCGATCAGCTGAAAGTCGATCGTTCCTTTGTGACTGATCTGGCCACCGATCCGAACGACGCGGTCATCGTCCAGGCCATCATTGCGCTCGGGCACAAGCTCGGCTTGCGGGTCGTGGCCGAGGGCGTCGAGACCGAAGAGCAGCTGGCATTCCTGCAGCACTGCCACTGTGATGAAATGCAGGGCTTCCTGTTCAGCGTGCCGATCATCGCCGCCGATTTTTCCGCGTTGCTGGGGCGGCAGGATTTCAGGAACTACCTGCAGCTGCGCATGGCCTAGCTGCGCCGCGCGCGGCGCGCATGTGGATTGCGCCGCGCATCCGGCAGTGGCAAAGCGGTGGTGCGCTTGAGCACTCCCAGGCTGAAGCTGGAATTCACCGAGCGTACGCCCGGCAGCGGCAACAGGTGCCGGTCGATGAAGGCCGAATAGCCATCGAGCGAGGCGACCAGCACGCGCAGCAGATAGTCGTAATTGCCGCTCAGGCGCACGCATTCGACCACCTCGGGGCGACGGCGCAGCAGGCCCTCGAACTGTGCGCCGGCGGCGGCGCGCTGGCTCTCCAGGGCCACGAAGGCAAAGGCTTCAACCCCAAGCCCCAGTCGCGCAGCGTCGAGCAGCACCACGGTCTGGCGAATGACGCCATCCTGCTTCAGGCGCCGCACGCGCCGCAGGCAGGGGGCGGGCGAGAGGTGCACGCGGCGCGCCAGTTCCTTGTTGTCCATCGAGGCTTCATCCTGCAGGCAGGCCAGGATGCGCAGATCCACTTCATCGAGCCGGTACGCCCCGGAAACCGCGGAACTATTCATGAGTGAGCACTCTTATTGCTTACTGAAGCAGCATCGTCGCGACAGATTGCAACAACATTGCGCGCCCTGGCAAGCCTTGCCGGTCTAGGCTGGCGTCCCGCTCCACTCAAGGTGAGAATCTGCCTATGAACGCGTTGCACAACCCGATGGGCACCGACGGCTTTGAGTTTGTCGAGTACACGGCGCCAGACCCGGCCGCGCTGCGCGCGCTGTTCGAGCGCATGGGCTTCCACAACGCCGCGCGCCATCGTTCCAAGGACGTTTCCCTGCATCGTCAGGGCGACATCAATTTTCTGGTCAACGCCGAGCCCAACAGCTTCGCGCAGCAGTTTGCCCGTGATCATGGCGGTTCGATCTGCGCCATGGGCTTTCGGGTCAAGGATGCCGCCGCGGCCTACAAGCGCGCGCTGGCGCTGGGCGCGCAGCCGGGTCCGCATACGGCCGGCCCGATGGAACTGAATATTCCCTCGATCCAGGGCATCGGCGGCAGCCTCATCTATCTCGTCGATCGCTATGGCGCGAGCAACATCTACGACGTCGATTTTCTGCCGGCGGCGCCCACGACCGGGGTGCCTACGCCGGGCCTGCAGCTCATCGATCACCTGACGCACAACGTGTCACGCGGCAACATGAAGCGCTGGTGCGATTTTTATGAACGGCTGTTCAACTTTCGCGAGATCCGCTTTTTCGACATCGAGGGCAAGAAGACTGGCTTGTTCTCGCGTGCCCTGACCAGTCCGTGCGGCAAGATCCGCATTCCCATCAACGAATCGCAGGACGACAAGTCGCAGATCGAGGAATACCTGCGCGAGTATCGCGGCGAGGGCATCCAGCACATAGCGCTGGCGGCGGGCGATATCTACCGCAGCGTCGATGCACTGCGCGCCCGCGGCGTGGTGTTCCAGGACACGCCCGACACCTATTACGATGGCGTATCTGGCCGTGTTGCCGGCCACACAGAGTCGCTGGATGAACTCAGGCGGCGGCGCATCCTGATCGATGGCTCGGCCAGCGACGGCATTCTGCTGCAGATCTTCACCGCCAATGTCATTGGGCCGATCTTCTTCGAGATCATTCAGCGCAAGGGCAATGAGGGCTTTGGCGAGGGCAATTTCCAGGCGCTGTTCGAATCCATCGAACTCGACCAGATCCGCCGCGGTGTCGTGTGAGCGCGTTGCGACTCTACAGTTACTGGCGCAGTTCGGCGGCCTACCGGGTGCGTATCGCACTCGAGCTCAAGGGCCTGGACTACGAGTATCTGCCGGTGCACCTGGTGCAGGATGGCGGCTTGCAGCACAGCGCCGCCTACCGCGAAATCAATCCGCAGTCGCGTGTGCCGACGCTTGCGACCCCGGCGGGCGTGCTCACGCAGTCAATGGCGATCCTGGAATGGCTGGAGGAGACCTATCCCGAGCCGGCGCTGCTGCCAGGCGACGCCTACGCGCGCGCGCAGGCGCGCGCGCTGGCGCAGCTGCTGGTAGCGGATATCCAGCCGCTGCAGAATCTGTCGGTGACGGCGTATCTGCGCGAAACAGTGCACGCCGATGAGGCGGCGGTCAGACTCTGGCCGCAGCACTGGATTTCACGCGGCCTGGGCGCCTTTGAGGAACTGCTGGCTCGCCTGCCGCACAGTGGCGATTTCTGTCTGGGCGCCACGCCGACCCTGGCCGACGTGTGCCTGGTGCCGCAGTGCTACAGTTCGCGCCGCTTTGGGCTCGACCCGGCAGCGTGGCCGCGAATTGCGCGCATTGAGCGCGCCTGTGCGGCGCTGGGCGCGTTCCAGCGTGCGGCGCCCGAACAGCAGCCGGATGCCGTCAATTAGGGGGTAGCGTCGCCAATGAAGAATTACATCCAGTATCCACGCGTCGCCGGCACCGCCAGCCGCCAGGCGCACGCCGATCTGCCAGCCGGCAGCTACGAACGCGAGATGGGCAAGGAAGGCTTCTTCGGCCCGGCAAGCTTCTTCTATCATCGCCGTCCGCCCACCGGCTGGAGCAATTTTGAAGGGCCATTGCGCCCACATGCTTTCGACCTGACCAGACTGGCTGCGGGTTCGGCAGCCGGCGCTGCTGCTGGCCCCTGGGATGCGCCCGTGGTGCTCTCGAATGCGCACACCGAGCTGCGCTACTGGCAGCTCTCCGGGAACATGGATCATCTGGCGCGCAACGCCGATGGCGATCAGTTGCTGTTCGTGCATCGTGGCGCCGGCGAACTGTATTGCGACTTCGGCCATTTGAGTTTCGCGGCCGGCGATTACCTGGTGCTGCCGCGTGGCACGATGTGGCGGCTCGAGTGTCGCGAGGCCGCAGCGATCCTGCTGCTGGAAGCGACCAACGCCACCTATATGTTGCCCGACAAGGGCCTGCTCGGGCCGCACGCGCTGTTCGATGCGGCGATGCTCGATCTGCCGGAGATCGACGCTGCCTTCCGTGCCCAGCAGACTGACGACCAATGGCGGGTGCGCATCAAGCGACGCGGCGCGGTCTCGATCGCCACCTTTCCCTATAACCCGCTCGATGCCACTGGCTGGCACGGCGATCTGTGCGTCTGCCGCATCAATGTGAAGGATTTCCGGCCAGTGATGAGTCATCGCTATCACCTGCCGCCCTCGGTGCACACCACCTTCGTGGCGAACCGCTTTGTGGTCTGCACCTTCGCGCCGCGCCCCTTCGAAACCGATCCGGGCGCGATCAAGGTGCCGTTCTTCCACAACAACGATGACTACGACGAGGTCATTTTTTATCATGCCGGTGATTTCTTCAGTCGCGACAATATTCATCCCGGCATGCTGAGCTACCATCCGTCCGGCTTTACCCACGGCCCGCATCCCAAGGCGCTCGAGCGCATGCTGGTGCAGAGCAAAGCCGCCACCGATGAAGTGGCGGTAATGATCGACTGCCGCGATGCGCTCGAGATTGGCGAGGCTGCCAGCCGCGTCGAGTGGCCGGGCTACGTCGACAGCTGGAAGGGCGCCGCCAAGTGAAGCTGGCGAGCCTGAAGTCCGGGCGCGATGGGCGCCTGGTCGTGGTCAGCCGCGATCTGGCGCGTTGTATTGCCGTGCCGGAGATTGCTGCCACGCTGCAGCAGGCGCTCGATCGCTGGGAGGAGTGCGCACCTGCCTTGCAGCGCGTTGCCAGCGAACTCAGCAGCGGGCGGCATGGCGAGGCCTTCCCGGCCGGCTCGGGCGGCGTGGCCGCGCCGCTGCCACGGGCCTTTCATTGGGTCGATGGCTCGGCCTATGTCACGCACGTTGAACTGGTGCGCAAGGCGCGCGGCGTGGAAATGCCGCCCTCGTTCTGGACCGACCCGCTGGTGTACCAGGGCGGCTCGGATGATTTTCTCGGCCCCACCGATGAGGCGCCGTTCCTGTCCGAAGACTGGGGCATTGATCTCGAGGCCGAAGTCGCCGTCATAACGGGCGATGTGCGCATGGGGTCGAGCGCCGAGCAGGTGCGCCGGCGCCACGACATACGCCTGCTGATGCTGGTGAATGACTGGACGCTGCGCAATATCACGCCGGCCGAACTCGCCAAGGGCTTCGGCTTCTATCAGGCGAAACCGGCGACCGGGTTTTCACCAGTGGCCATCACTCCGGATGAGCTCGGTGCGGCGTGGGATGGCGGCAAGGTCAATCTGCCGCTGCGCAGCTACATCAACGCCGAACCATTCGGGGCGCCCGAAGCCGGTGTCGACATGACCTTCGATTTTCCGGCGCTGATCGCGCATTGCGCCCGGACCCGGAATCTGCGCGCCGGCGCCA
>JBAVRE010000286.1:0-4943 GCA_049694695.1 Steroidobacteraceae bacterium
GGCTCTGGTCGTGGCGATTTGCTGCACGCCGAGCGCCGGCGCAGGCGCCGTCCAGTGCGCCATTCACATCAGCATTGCACTACCTGGGCCAAGGCGCCCGCCGGCGCGAGGGAACGGCCGCAGGCCGCGTGCAGCCATGAGCCACGACCAGAGCCTGCGTGCGCACCGCAGCGGCGCGAGCTAGCCGAAGTTGATCTTGGTCTCGAGATTACTACGCGAATCAGCATTGCTGAGCGCCTCTTCCAGCGTGACACGCGATTCCTTGTAGAGATTGTGCAGTGCCACGTCGAAGCTCTGAATGCCCCGCTCGCTGCTGAGCATGATGGCTTCCTTGATACCCATGACATCGCCACGCTTGATCAGCTCGCCGATGTGCGGCGTATTGAGCATGACCTCGACCGCCGCGACCCGCTTGTTGTCCTTGCCATACACCAGGCGCTGCGCCAGCACCGCCCGCAGGTACTGCGACAGATCGAGCGTCACCTGCTTGTGCTGGTCGTGCGGGAACATGTTGATGACGCGATCGAGCGTCTCGGCGCAATTGTTGGCGTGCAGCGTCGCCAGCACCAGGTGACCGGTGCCAGCCAGCGTGATGGCCGCCATCATGCTCTCACGATCGCGCACTTCGCCGATCAGGATGACATCGGGCGCCGCGCGCATCACGCCGCGCAAGGCGCGCTCGTAGCTGCGGGTATCCAGGCCCACCTCACGCTGATTGATGATCGAGCGCTTGTTGGCGTGCAGGAATTCGATCGGGTCTTCAATGGTGACGATATGATCGGAACCATTCTCGTTGCGATGGTTGATCATCGCCGCCAGGGTGGTCGACTTGCCCGAGCCGGTGGCGCCGACCACCAGAATCAGGCCGCGGCGACTCATGGTCAGGTCGCGCAGCACCTCGGGCAGCCCGAGCTGTTCGAGCTTGGGCATGTCGGCGGTGATATAGCGCAGCACCATGGCCGGGTAGCCGCGCTGGTAAAATACCGCGACCCGGAAGCGCCCGAGACCCGGCTCGGAGATCGCGAAATCTATCTCCAGTTCGCGCTGAAAATGTTCGATCTGTTCGGCGCTCATCAGGCCAAAGGCCGCGGCGCGCACTGCATCGGGCGAGAGCACCTGCTTGTTGACCGGGATGATCTGCCCTTCAATCTTGATCTTGATGGGCGCATTGCAGGTGAAGAACAGGTCGGAGGCCTTGCGCTCCACCATCAGCTTGAACAGCGGCTTGGTGTTGAGCACCGGCTGCGGATCAGTGCCGGTCAGGCGTATGTCGGTCAGGTCGCTCATACGGCCGACATCACATGCCGCGGCCTTCAGCCTCATCATCGACGATGGCCAGATCGCCATCGCCCTCCACCGGCTTGTTCTCGCGCTTGCCCTCGAGCTTGACGCGCAGGCGCAGCTCATTCTTGGAATCGGAATTGCGCAGCGCATCTTCGTAGGAGATGAAGCCCTTCTCGTACAGCTCGAACAGCGCCTGGTCGAAGGTGTTCATGCCCAGACGGGTCGAGCGCCCCATGATCTCCTTGATCTTGGCCACTTCGCCGCGGAAAATCAGGTCCTGGATGAGCGGCGAATTGAGCATGATCTCCATCGCCGCAATGCGCCCGGAGCCGCCCTCGCGCGGAATCAGGCGCTGCGATATCAGCGCGCGGATATTCAGTGACAGGTCCATGAGCAGCTGCTCGCGGCGTTCTTCACTGAAGAAATTAATGATGCGATCGAGCGCCTGGTTGGAGCTGTTGGCATGCAGCGTCGCCAGCACCAGGTGGCCGGTCTCGGCAAACTGGATGCCGTACTCCATGGTCTCCTTGTCGCGTATTTCACCGATCAGGATGACATCGGGTGCCTGGCGCAGGGTGTTGCGCAGCGCCGCGTGCCAGGAATCGGTGTCGACACCGACTTCGCGATGGGTGATGACACAGCCTTTGTGCGGGTGCACGTATTCGACCGGATCCTCGATGGTGACGATGTGCCCGCGGGTCTTCTCATTGCGATAGCCGACCATGGAAGCGAGCGTGGTCGATTTGCCCGAACCGGTGCCACCGACCACGATCACCAGGCCGCGTTTGGAAAGCACCACATCGCGCAGGATCGGCGGCAGGTCGAGTTCCTCGAAGGTAGGAATCTTGGCATTGATCAGGCGGATGACGCAGCCGGTGCAGCCCTGCTGCACAAAGGCGCTGACCCGAAAGCGACCAATGCCGGGCGGCGCGATCGCGAAATTGCATTCCTTGGTGGCGTCGAACTCCTTCGACTGCCGATCGTTCATGATGGAACGCACCAGCACGGCCGACTGCTCGGGGCTGAGCGGGCGATCCATCTGCGGGCGAATCTCGCCGTCGACCTTGACGGCCGGCGGAAAGCCGGCGGTGATGAACAGATCCGAGGCGGCGCGCTCAACCACGCGTCGGAGCAGATCCTGCATCAGTTTGATGGCTTGATCGCGATCCATGTGGTGCGCCTTTGGAGGATTTACAACGAGTCCTTGTTCTGCGCCTTGTAGCGCGCCTCTTCCTTGCTGACCGCGCCTTTGGTGACCAGCTCGGCCAGGCACTGATCGAGCGTCTGCATGCCGACCGCGCCGCCGGTCTGAATCGAGGAATACATCTGGGCAATCTTGCCCTCGCGGATCAGGTTGCGGATCGCCGGCGTGCCGATCATGATTTCGTGCGCGGCCACGCGCCCGCCGCCGACCCGCTTGAGCAGGGTCTGCGAGATCACCGCGCGCAGCGATTCCGAGAGCATCGAGCTCACCATGTCTTTTTCGTCACCCGGGAAAACGTCGACGATACGATCGATGGTCTTGGCGGCCGAACTGGTATGCAGGGTGCCAAACACCAGATGGCCGGTCTCGGCCGCGGTCAGCGCCAGGCGGATGGTTTCCAGGTCGCGCATTTCGCCGACCAGCACGATATCGGGGTCTTCGCGCAGCGCCGAGCGCAGCGCTTCACTGAAACCCAGGGTGTCGCGCTTGACCTCGCGCTGATTGATCAGGCAACGCTTGCACTCGTGCACGAACTCGATCGGGTCTTCAATGGTGATGATGTGATCGGGCCGGTTGTCGTTGCAGTGATTGACCATGCCGGCCAGCGTGGTGGATTTGCCCGAGCCGGTGGGCCCGGTGACCAGCACCAGGCCACGCGGCAGCATGCACAGGTCGCGAAAACTCTTGGGCGCCTGCAGCTCATCGAGGCTGAGGATGGTCGAGGGAATATTGCGAAATACCGCGCCGGCGCCCCGGTTCTGGTTGAAGGCGTTGACGCGGAAGCGCGCAAGCTTCGGAATTTCGAAGGAAAAATCGGTTTCGAAGAATTCCTCGAAGGCCTTGCGCTGCTTGTCGTTCATGATGTCATACACCATGCCGTGCACTTCCTTGTGGGTCAGGGCCGGCATGTTGATGCGCTTGACGTCACCGTCGACGCGGATCATCGGCGGCACCCCGGCCGACAGGTGCAGGTCGGAGGCGCTATTCTTGACTGCAAAGGCCAGAAGTTGTGCGATATCGACCGCCATCAGGATCCCTCGCGTGGCTGCGTGCAAATGGGCGACAAGCCACAGCAGTATAACGGAGGGGGTCGGGGCTCAATATGTTAATCGTTCCGCAGAATTCACCGATGACCAGCGATCTGGCCGCACGCCTGGCGCAGGTTTGTGCCCGGATCGCGCGCGCGGCGCGGGCCAGTGGCCGCGATGAGGACTCCGTCACGCTTGTCGCGGTCAGCAAGGGCCAGAGCGCCGCCGCGATGCGGGCGCTGGCGCAGCTCGGCGCCCGGCACTTTGGCGAGAGCTACCTGCAGGAAGCCCTGGCGCATATCCGCCAGCTCGCCGGGCTGGAACTCACCTGGCATTTCATCGGCCGCCTGCAGGCCAACAAGACCCGTGCGGTAGCGGAGAATTTCTCCTGGGTGCACGCCCTCGATCGGCTGCGTATCGCCGAGCGCCTCAACGCCCAGCGACCGGTTGCGGCGCCACCCCTGAATGTCTGCCTGCAGATCAAGCTGGCCGCTGACCCGGCCAAGGGCGGTGTCGATGCGCTGCAGGCCCGGGAGCTGGCCAGCGGCGTGCATGCGCTGCCGCGCCTGCGACTGCGCGGACTGATGTGCATGCTGCCCGAGGGCCTGAGCGCGCCCGAGCAACTCGCACACTTCACGGCAGTGCGGCAACTGCGCGATGAGCTCAATGCCAGCGGTGCGCAACTCGACATGCTGTCTATGGGCATGAGCGGCGACTACCCACTGGCGATCGAGGCAGGCGCCACGCTGGTGCGCATCGGTACCGCGCTGTTCGGCCCGAGGCCGTAGAATAGCCCCGGTCTGAACAACGGCGGGCACGGTGCAAATTGGGCGAACCACAGTGAGCGGGGCATTGCAGGTAGCGTTTCTCGGCGGCGGCAACATGGCCCGCGCCCTGATACAGGGCATGTTGCGCCAGGGCATGGCGGCCGCGCAGTTCCAGGTCGGCGAGCCCGATGCTGCGCAGCGCGAAGCTCTGCAGCGCGACCTGGGGGTGCGCACGACCGGTGCCAATGAGCTGGCCATTGCCGGCGCGCAACTGGTGGTGCTGGCGGTCAAACCGCAGCAGCTGCGCGCGCTGCTGGAACCGCTGCGCAGCGTGCTGCAGGAGCAGCGCCCGTTGCTGCTGTCGATCGTCGCCGGGGTACGCCTGGGCGATCTGGCACAGCTCTGTCCCGGCGTGCCAGTGGTGCGCTGCATGCCCAATCGCGCGGCCCTGGTCGGCGCCGGCATCACGGCGTTGTACGCACCGGAACAACTCGACTACACCCGCCGCGCTCTGGCGGAGCGCGCCATGGCGGCCGCCGGCGGCACGGTCTGGGTGAAGAAGGAATCCGATCTGGATATCGTCACCGCGCTCTCCGGCAGCGGACCGGCATATTTCTTTCTGCTCGCCGAACAGATGGCTGCGGCCGCGCGCGAACTCGG
>JBAVRE010000287.1:0-24038 GCA_049694695.1 Steroidobacteraceae bacterium
CGCCGGCGTCAGTCCAGGACTGGCGCCGGCGTCGCCCCTGCCGCCTACAGCGATATCGCCGTGGCGCTGTTGCCGCTCGCGGCAGACGAACCGCCCGCGTCGACCGCCACCAGGCTGAAGCGATACCTACCCGCACCCGGCATGTTCAGCGGAATCGCTTGCGCAGCCGCCGTGGCCGGGATCCCCGTCCGGATCACCGTGACTGCACCCCAGGGAACCGCTGTCGTGGCACGGAACTGGTACCAAATCGTGTAGGTGATCGCGGCGGTCGCAGTCGCCGGCTTGGCCGGAACCGTGACGGTGACCAGGTGGTTGGCCGCAGTGTTACCCGCGGTCGACACCGTCGGCGTCGCCGGCCGGGACGGCAGCGTGGTCGCCAGAGTCGCCGCCGACTGCGGCGAGGTACCGGCAGCCGTCGTCACCGTCAGCGTAAAGCTGTAGGTGTTGCCTGCCACCTGACCACCCTGGTTACGCGTCGTCGCCGTACCGGTCCAGACCAACACGCCATTGCGATAGAGCCTGTAGCTGGTCGCACCCGGAATCGCCGCCCAGCTCAATCTCACGTTGGTCGTCGTCACCGCGCCGAGCGTCGGTGCGGGCGGCGCGCTTACACCACCCGCGAGCGTCGTCGCACTGACGGCGCCCGATGGCACGCTGCTACCCGTGGCGTTGTTGGCCACGACGCGGAACGAGTACGGGGTCGACGCTGTGAGGCCCGTGACGGTCGCGGAAGTGGCCGCGGCCGCCGCCGTGCTCGTGAAGGTCGCGAACCCGTTGGTGCTGTACTGAACCGTGTAGCTGGCCGCACCACCCGCCGGAGCCGCCCAGGACAGGGCCACGCTCGAGGAGGTGATAGCGCCCGCGACGGGTGTACCGGGCGCGGCCGGCAGAGTGAGCTGGCTGCCGGTGAGAGCGCCCGCGCTCACTCCGGAGACGTTACGCGCCCGGATGCTGAACGCGTACGTCGTGTTGCCGCTCAGGGCCGTCAGCGGATAGGTCGGCGTGGCGACGTTGACGACTGCGCCTCCATTGACGGTCACGTCATAGCTCGTTGCACCGGCAGAGGCGGTCCAGCTTGCCGTCACCGTGGTGGCCGTCACGTTCGAGAACACCAGCCCCGTGGGCGCAAGCGGAAGGCCCGGGAGTGTGGTCGCCGTGACGCTGGCTGAGGCCACGCTGCTACCGGTGGCGTTGTTGGCAACGACACGGAAGTAATACGGGGTCGCCGCAGCCAGACCGCTTACCGTTGCATTGAGTGCAGCGGCCGGCGCGGTGCTCGTGAAGGTCGTGAACGCTACCGTGGTGCTGTACTGCACCGAGTAGGTCGCCGCACCACCCACCGGAGCCGCCCAACTCAGGGCCACGCTCGAGGAGGTGATGACGCCCACGACCGGCGTGCCCGGAGCATTCGGCAGGGTCAGCAAGGACACGGCCGGCGTCGGCCCGAAGGCGCTGGCGCCGCTCGCGTTGCTGGCATCGACCTGGAAGTAGTAGGTCGAGTTACCACTCAGGCCAGTCACTGCCTGGCTGGTCGCGCTCGTCGGCGCAATCGCCGTCCACGGGCCGGTGGCAGTCGTACCCTGATGCAGCTGGTAGCTGGTGGCACCCAGTGCCGCAGCCCAGTTACCGGTGGCACCGGTGGCCGTGATCGCCGTGAAGGCCAGCCCCGTCGGCGGGGCCGGCACGGTCACGACCGCGCGCGGCAGACCCTGAGCACTGTTGGCCGGTGTGACGCCCGCCGATGCAGCAGTGGTCGAGAGCGTGTCACCCGCCGCCGTCACTGCCGCGACGCGATAGGTGTAGGGGAGCGGTACCGTCGCGACCGCGACCAGCGTGTAGGCATACGAGGTGCCGGGCGTCAGAGCCGTATCCGTCCACGTCGCGGTCGTTATCGCGGTGGGCGTCACGAGCGCGCCATCCCGGTAGACCAGGAAGCCGCCCGCACCCGCGGGCAGGGCCGGGAAGGTCAGCGTCACCGTGGTGTCGGTGGCGGTCGCTGCGCTCGGCGCACCCGGGGCGGCCAGCGTGACCGCGGTCGCCACCGAAGTATCGGTGTAGGTCGTTGCATTCGCCGGCGCATTCATAAGCTTGGTGATCACGTTGATCGCCCGCAGCCCGTTCGGTACCGGCACGAACGTGCTCGCTGTCACCGCGACATTGCCCGGAGAACGTTCGACGCGGAAGCCGATCTCGTTGTTCGGGTTGCCGAGGAAACCGGTCGGGTTGCCGATCGGGTCATACGCGGTGAGCACGGCCGGAATCGGGGTCGGATCCAACCAGGTCACGGTCACAGGGGGCGCGCCCACGCTTGGCGTAGTCGCACCCGTGACTGTAAAGGTCGGCGCCAGCACTTCCTTGGCCTTGAAGATGAACGGGCGCATGAAGTCGTTCTCTTCGTGACCGAGGATATGGCAGTGCCAGACATACTCCGAACCGTAGTCGACGGCGGCGTTCGTGTACGGCACGGCCGGTGCGTTGCCCGTGGCCGCATCGATCTGCGTAATACCGTGGTTGTCGCTCGCCAGCTGGTTCGGCGCCGGTTGACGCCAGCTGTGCGGCATGCCGAACGGGGTCGGGGGCGCAGTCTTCGCACGCACCGCGACGATGACGTCCTCGAGCGGGTGCATCTTGACCGTTTCCTTCCAGCCTGCTTCGTCAGCGGGGATCGGCTTGATCGTCCCGTCCCAGCCCACGCGGTTGATCACCTGCACGTTGATGAAGTGGAAGTGCACCGGGTGCGAATCCACGCCGTTGTGCGTGATCTTCCAGAACTGGGTTTCCCCGTTAGCGATCGTCTCCGTAGCCGGATCGACATAGGCCAGAGGAATCGTCGTCTGGATGTTCACGCTCGTAAACGGCAGCTCGACGCCCAGGATCGCGTTCATGCGGCCATAGTCGGCCTCGAACAACTCCTGGATGGCCTTGCTCTCGACATAGGCGCTGACCGGGCTGCCAACCACGGACTGCACCATTCCGCTGTTGGGCCCATTGCGGATAATGGCCAGGGCCGTACGGCAGGTCGCCGTCGAGCTACAGACCGGCGCCGGCGTGTAGTTGAACACGTCCGCGGCGGCCGGGAAGGTCAGCGCGTTGTACTTGTTCAGATAGATCGAGCCGGTGAAGATATGCTCGAGCGGGGCAGTCGTTGAAAAACCCATGACGCCGCCCATCGGTGCGTACTCAGGCGTCGGAACGACGGGCTTGGGCTGCGTCGCGACATAGGCTGCGAGCAGCTGGCTGTCCAGCGCCGCCAGGTTGATGGGTGCAGCCGCCGCGGTGTTGGCCACGTTGATCTGCATGATGGTGCGCGTGTTCGGGCCATAACCGGCTACCGTTTCGGGTGCGCCACCTGCGCCGGTCTGGTCACCGTCACCGGTGTAATAGTCGATGCGCGGGTCACCAGCCGGAACCGGTGCGCCGGAATCGTTGTACAGGATCAGCGTCTTACCCGCGTACTGCGAGAAATCGATGACAACATCGGCGCGCTCGGCCGGGCCGAGCCACAGACCGCGCTCGAGCACGTTCAGCACGGTGACCGAACGCTTGTTGTATTCGTAGTTGATCGGCGACGGTGGAATAACGACCGACTTCTGGAACAGGCCGCCTTCGTTGCCGATGCGGATGATGTTCGGGCCCATGGTGGCCGGATCAGGCACGCCACCCGGACGATTGTCGGCCTGGCCCCAGCCGGTGCCAGTCAGGCCACCGCGGGTAATGTCGCTGGCGCTGGTGGGACCGCAGGGGAAGGAGATGTTGTAGTTCGTGATGCCCTTGTTGTTCGGGCCCGATTCGGTGTAACCCGCCGCGACGATCGTGCCGTTCGCGTTTATGGTGCCCACGGTCTGACCGGTGCTGACGCCATCCGGGCAGGTATAGGTGGTGATGGTCGGGCTGTTCGGGCTGCTGAACGGCACCATCTTCACTTCGGTATTGAGGACGGGCGGAGCCGATCCACCTGACTGATCAACCGGCACCTGGGTGCTGTCGGCGACGAACAGGCTCAGGTTGAGCATGCGGTCGTTGCCGACGCCGAGAATTCTGAAGCGATAGGCCTCAGGCTGCACCGTCACCGTCGGATAGGCCATTCCGTTGACAATCGGCGTATCCATGAAAGCTTCGGGCGTGGTCGTCGCGTTGCCGTACTCACCGCTCGGCGTCGCATAGATCTGCGGGAACACTGGCCAGAAGAACGAGGCACCATCCCAGCGGCCGACCGGATTGGTGGCGTCGGCCGAGAGCGGATCCTGGTTGGTCTCGTACACGTGGGGGAACCACAGATCGCCCTCCTGGCCCCAGTGGGTTGGGTCCCACTTGGCGTCTTCGGTGGCGATGTCCTTCGGTACGAAGGTCTTGTCCTGGATGACCAGCGGGATTTCATGCGTATCGCCGCCCACCAGGGCGTTGATGGCGCGCTCGCTAGGATCGGCCAGCAGGTAGCCCGCCGCAGTGCCGGCGTAGACGTTCAGGCGCGTGAGCCCGGTGGCGTGGTCGTGATAGAACAGCAGGCGGCCGGACTGGCCGTTGGGCCAGTAATAAGTGACGGCGCCGGGGCCGGGGTTCGGCATGTCAGGAACGTTGTAGGCGATGTCGCCGCGCTTGTAGTTCTGCGCTTCGGCGACGTTCAATTCGTCAGCGGCCGGAGTAATCCACTGGTGCGGGTGACCATCGGAGATCCACGGGTTGTCGCCGCCGTGCAGGTGCAACTCTTCGCGGTTCTCGGTGTAGAACTCGAACTTGGGCACGTGGACGTAACCGACTGGAGTATTCGGCGAACCGTCGGCATTGGGCCCGCCCGCGCAGGCGCTGAGTGTGGGATCGCCGGCGTTGTTCGGGCCCGCCAGCACATCACCGCACAGCAGGTCCTTGTACCCGGTCTGCGTCTGGCCGTCGCCGCCGCCAAACAGCGTGTGATCGACGGGAATGAAAAGATCACCCTGGCGATGCCATCCAGTGGCATCCATGAAACCATGGCCAGCAGGCAGAGCATTGTAGAACTTGACGCGCGTCGGCCTGCCGTGGGTGGCGATGATGGTCGGGCCCAGGTAGCGCGGATAGGCGAAGGCATGCGCCTGCACCTGCACGAAGGTGCCGTCGTTGTTGTGCGGACGCGAGATCATGACCGGGCTGCCGTCAAGATTGAACAGCGCGACGTTCTGGCTGGCGCCATTGGCCCCGGCCGGCGTGATGGCACCGTTGTTCAGTTGAGGGATGGCAGCGGCGTCGGTGGCAGCGGGGTCGATCTGCACGTAGCCGCGCAGCGTGGTGGCCTTGGCCAGGTCGCTGTGCATACGCTGCGCGTATTCGACCACGGCGATTTCATAGTAGTCGGCGTCGCTGTAGGTGCTCGTATCTGGAACGGCCAGGGGGATGCCGTTGCCGCCCGGGGTCACCAGGCCCGGTAGCGGATCGACGAACTTGCGCAATGCCGTTCCCGTGTCGCGGGTCGGCAGGCCGGTCAGCGCATCGAACTGCATGCCCTGCGGACTGTTCGCGTAGTAGGTGCGAACCCCATACACACCTGGTGCCAGTTGACACGTCGAACTTGCATCCGGCAAGGGGTTGGTTGTGTCACCGCAACCGGCGCCAGCCCAGGCCGAACCCGCGACCAGCACGGCAGCTGCTAGTACGGCGCCGATCGCAATTCGGCACCCTGCCCGCTGGCCCGATGCCCCTTTTTTCAAATTTTTCCAACCCCTGGCGATCATGCGTGTCTCCTTGACCATGTTCGAATGCAACCAGCGAGAAATTCCTGGCGCCGAAAATAGGACTTACGCGCGCTCGCTTGAATACCGAAGTTTGCTACCCCCCAATTCCATGCCGCGCCGGACTTTTCGTTGCCGCGCGGCACTTTGTTATGCGTGTTTCTCCTGATGCACAGTCGCTTCGGAGCCCTTAAATTACTGTTCTGGGCGCGTGGAGTGCGTGCGCCCGAGGCTGCAACGGAGTCGAGAAATGGGAACAGAAAAGCGCGCGGCAGCAGAGTTGGTCCGCGTCGTTATGGTAAATCAAGCCCCGGAATTGACTGCGACGCTGCTTGAACTGTTCCGGCAGGGCACGGAGTTCAACATTGTCGGCGTAGCCGGGAGCCTTAAGGAAGGCGCACGAGTTGTCGACAACCTTGGACCCGACATTGTGCTGGCCGATTTTGACCGACCCGACTCTAGCGGCGCGGCGGGGTTTGCTTTATTGCGCGGTGAGCGCCAGCAGGCGCAGGTCATCGTACTTACCGGCATGGATGCGCCGGCGTCGGTCCGCGCGGCGCTCGCGCAGGGCGTGCGCGGCTATATTCTCAAAAATGCATCAAAGTCAGATTTTCTGTACGGGATCAGAGCCGTCGTGGCCGGTGAATGTCACCTCTCGCCGCGGATTGCCGCGCTGGTTGCCGGCCACAGGTACCGCGACCGGCGTAGCGGACCGAAGTCCAGCATCGGCATCACCGACCGCGAGAGCGCGGTATTAACGATGATCGCGGTCGGGCACTGTAACAAGCGGATGGCGGGGGAATTGAACGTCAGCGTGAAAACGGTCGAGAAGCATCGCGCCAACGTCATGCAAAAGCTGAAATTGCACAACGTGGCGGAATTGACGCGCTTTGCCATACGGCATCAATTCGTGACGGTCGAGGGTCATCGGCGACGACGCCAGGCCATCGACGAACCGCCGGATCTGAGTGCGCAGGTGTCCAAGCCGGAGCGCTGGATTCGCGTCGACAACCTGCCATTCGCCGTTTCGGGGTGCAGTGCACTGGCATGCGTCTGCCCGTACCGCTATGCGATTGATCGTCGCAGCGCGGCGCGGCGGCAGGCGGATCCCGGCGCGAGCGGCGGATTGCATAGAAAATCCAACAAACGCACGCCACGTCCAGGGCGACGCGCCGCGGACGAAAAGCGCAGCTAAGCGAAGGCGGCGCTAAGTGATTGATTATATGGTGGCTAGGGTGGGACTCGAACCCACGACCTCGGCATTATGAGTGCCACGCTCTAACCAGCTGAGCTACCTAGCCAAACACCCTTAAGGGGGGCGGATTCTCGCGGCGCCCCGGCCCGCCGTCAAGGCACATGTGCACGGATCCTGCTGTGGATTGATAGGTACAAATCCGCTTGGGCATCGAGGTGAATCGTGCCACTATCCGCGCTAACAAGACTTCGTGAGTGTCCCCTGGTCAGGGGGACACAGAAGCGATGAGTCAGGAGGCTCGAGCGTACTTTGCCAGCAGCTGCCGCCAAACCAAGTATTGCCGACACGTTCACTCGTCTGCTCCGGCTGACGCTGCCGGCGAGTGCGGGTCCCACTTTGTCCACGCTGATGGAGGCTTCGGAAGCAAGGCTCAGCACGGCAGCACGCCATGGCACGCCGCGCGAGCAACTCGTCGCCAGCCGCCTGCGCGACAACCCGCGTGACTATCGCCGTTGGGAACTCGAGCATTCCCAGTTGCTGGATCGCGTGGTCAAGGTGCCGCGGCTGGCGCTGCAATCACAGGCGCTGCTCAATACCGGCTTTTCACTGCTGCATCGCAAAGCCTTGTTTGAGCTGCTGAGCTCGGGCGCGTTGCGCGGCTGGCAACGGCGCCAGCTGATCTCCCATTTCCACGGTGGCCACAGCTATACGCAGGCCATGGTGGCCGAGCATGGCACCTATCTGCGCAGCAGCGCGAGCCTGCTGTGCATTGAGCATATCGGCGCCACGACGCTCACCCATCCGGCCTTCGGCGATCCGCTGCGCAGCTATGAGCAGGCCTATGCTGAGTATTTCCGCACCTACTGCCGCTGTGCGATCGCAGTGCACCTGACGCCAGACGATGACAGCGAGCGGGAACTGCTGCCCGACCTGAAACGCGAGCTGCTGGCGCAGCGCACCAGGTTGCTGGCGTTGCCAATACGGCCGGACAAGAATTCAACGACCGGGAGCCGACCGATCATCAAGCGTTGAGGCGCTCAGACGTTGAACAGGAAGTGCATGACGTCGCCCTCGCGCACCAGGTATTCCTTGCCCTCACGCCGCAGCTTGCCTTTCTCGCGCGCGCCCGCCTCGCCGCGACTGCTCAGGAAATCTTCATAGCCGATCACTTCGGCGCGAATGAAGCCGCGCTCGAAATCGGTATGAATCACGGCGGCCGCCTGCGGCGCGGTGCTGCCGCGTCGCACCGTCCAGGCGCGCACTTCCTTGACGCCGGCCGTGAAATAGGTCTGCAGACCCAGCAGTTCATAGGCGGCGCGGATCACGCGGTTGAGTCCTGGTTCTTCCAGGCCCAGGTCTTTGAGAAATTCAGTGCGCTCGGCCTCATCGAGCTGGGCAATCTCGGCCTCGATTGCCGCGCACACCGGCACAATCACCGCACCTTCCGTAAGGGCTCGCGCCCGTAGCGCCGTCAGGTGCGCATTGTCGGCGCGCAGCCCCGCTTCATCGACGTTGGCCACGTACATCGCTGGCTTGGCGGTCAGCAGCTGCAGCTCACGGAAGTCGCGCTGCTCTTCGTCGCTGATCGACACCACCCGCGCAGGCAGGCCGTCGTCGATGGCCGCGCGGATGCGCACGAACAGTTCACGCCGCCGCGCGGCATCCTTGTCGCCGCTCTTGGCCGCCTTGGTGGCGCGATCGACCGCCTTGTCGACCACGGCCAGATCGGCCAGCCCCAGTTCGGTGTTGATGACGTCGATATCCGAAACCGGATTCACGCGCCCGGCGACATGCACGATGTCATCGTGATCAAAACAACGCACCACATGCGCAATGGCATCGGTCTCGCGGATATGCGCCAAAAACTGATTGCCCAGCCCTTCGCCCTGCGAAGCGCCGGCGACCAGGCCGGCAATATCGACGAATTCGACCGCCGTGGGCACCACTCTCTCCGGGTGCACAATCTCCGCCAGCGTCGCCAGGCGCGGATCGGGCACCGGCACGATGCCAATATTCGGATCAATCGTGCAGAAGGGATAATTCTCGGCCGCGATCTGCGCTCGCGTCAGCGCGTTGAACAGGGTCGACTTGCCGACATTCGGCAGGCCGACGATTCCACATTTGATGCTCATTGATTTCCTTTAAGAGTCGCCAGGCGTGGCCGCTTCATCACGGGTGTGTAACAGCGTCATCGCCTTCTGCGCGCCAGTGCGCAGCAGTTCGGGCAGCGCCGCATGGGCGCGCCCGAGCGCCGCGTCGATCAATTGCTGTTCAGCGACCGTGGCGCGATCAAGCACGGCATCCAGCACCTGCTCCTTGCTGCCAGGATGGCCCACGCCGATGCGCAGCCGCCAGAACTCCGCCCCCAGCTGCGCGATCACATCGCGCACGCCATTGTGGCCGCCATGCCCGCCGCCCTGCTTGAGGCGTACCACCCCGGGCGGCAGATCAATCTCATCGTGCACCACCAGCAGCTGCGCCGGTGTGATGCGCTGGAAGCCGCAGAACGACTGCACGGCCGCGCCGCTGCGATTCATGAAGGTGGTGGGCTTCATCAGCCACAGCTCGACATCGGCCACCCTCACCCGCGCGAGCTCGCACTGATGACGTGACTCGCGCCGCCAGCTGCCACCATGGCTGCGCGCCAGTTCATCGACAAACCAGAAACCCGCGTTGTGGCGGGTGCGGGCGTACTCGGCGCCGGGGTTGCCGAGGCCTACTATCAACTTTAGTTGCGGGTCAGTCATGAAGCGGGCCAAGAACGCATACGATTGCCGCGCACAAGCGCCGTGCATGAGTTGGTGTTTTCGGGAACGCCATGAACCCATCCATGGGGGCTCCGGGCGCGACATCCTGTCGCGCACGGTCCCGAAAACACCAACTCATGCACGGCGCTCGTGCGCTACGCCGGCGCGTATTTGGCGCCGTGACGGACACGCGCGTTGATCGAGCGAATGCGCGACACCGCGCGGCCCCCTGCACCGAACAACGCCGTTCGGCCGCACTCCTACTTCTTGCCGCCTTCCTTCTTCGCCGCGTCCTTCTTGCCGTCATCTTTCTTGGCCTCAGCGCCCTTCTTGGCATCCGCCCCGGCAGCCGGCGCCGCCGCCGCCACCGCACCTTCAGCCGGCGTAGCCGCCGCGACCGCAGCTTCCTCAACCACCGCTTCAGGCTCGGCGACACGCGGGGCATGGACCGAAACCACCGGCGGATTGGCGCCGTGCGCCAGTGCCGAGATCGTCACGCCCGCGGGCACCTTGATGTCCGCCACGTACAGCGACTCATTGAGGTTCATCGCCGAAAGGTCGAGCTCCACGAACTCGGGCAGGTCCTTGGGCAGGCAGACCACTTCGATATCGGCCATGTGGTGCGAGATCACGCCGCCCTGGGTCTTGACGCCAGGTGATGCCGCTGCGCCGCGGAAGTGGATCGGCAGGTGCAGGCGGATCTTTTCATTTTCCAGCACGCGCTGCAGGTCAATGTGCATGACCGCGGTGCGCGCCGGATGCATCTGTACATCTTTGACGATAGCCGGTTGCTTCTGGCCGCCGACATTGATGCTGATGATCGAGGAGTAGAACTTCTCGTCGGCCGACAGGGCCAGCACCTTGTGATGCTCGAGCGAGAGCCGTGTGGGCTCGGCATGAGCGCCGTAGAGGATGGCGGGAACCTTGCCGGAATGACGCAGGCGGCGGCTCGCACCTTTGCCCTGATCATTACGCGGTTCCGCGCTGATTTCGAAAGCGATACGCATTTTAATGCTCCTTGAGTTGAAGAACCGGACCTGCAGCGCGACCAGTGCAGATCCACCAGAAAATTGTTGGGATGATTTCAGTCGATATAGAGCGAGCTGACCGATTCCTCGTCGCGGATGCGACGGATCGTTTCAGCCAGCAGCGAAGCCACTGACAGCTGCCGGATGCGGCCACAGGCCTTGGCGGCCTCAGTGAGCGGAATCGTGTCGGTGACCACCAGCTCATCGAGCGCCGAGCTGCTGATGCGCTCGACCGCGGCGCCCGACAGCACTGCGTGCGTGATGTAGGCGACTACCAGGCTGGCGCCTTCATCCTTGAGCGCCTGGGCCGCAAGACAGAGCGTGCCGGCAGTGTCGACCATGTCGTCGATCAGCACGCAGCTGCGCCCGCTCACTTCGCCGATGATATTCATCACCTTCGATTCATTGGGGCGCGGGCGGCGCTTGTCGATGATGGCCAGATCCGCGTCATCAAGCCGCTTGGCAAAGGCGCGCGCGCGCACCACACCGCCGACATCCGGCGAGACCACGATCAGGTCGGCGTACTGCTTGCGCCACACATCGCCCAGCAACACCGGCGAGCCGTAGACATTGTCGACCGGGATGCCGAAGAAACCCTGGATCTGCTCGGCATGCAGATCGAGCGTCAGCATGCGGTCGACGCCCGCACCGCAGATCATGTCGGCGACCAGTTTGGCGGTGATGGCCGAGCGCGTGGCGCGCGGGCGGCGATCCTGGCGCGCGTAGCCGAAATACGGCACCACGGCGGTGATGCTGGCCGCCGAAGCGCGCCGGCAGGCATCGGCCATGGTCAGCAGTTCCATCAGCGAATCATTGACCGGCGGGCAGGTCGATTGCACCAGGAACACGTCGCGGCCGCGCACGTTCTCCATGATCTCGATATTCACTTCGCCATCGCTGAAGCGCCCCACCGAGGCACGGCCCACCGGCACCATCAGGTGGCGGGCAATATCATGGGCCAGCGCCGGGTTGGCGTTACCCGTGAACAGCGTGATTGATTGTGAATCCACTGCGAACTATTTCCTTAACATCGGGCCGCAACAACACTCTGGCTGGGGTGGCAGGATTCGAACCTACGAATGGCGGGATCAAAACCCGCTGCCTTACCACTTGGCGACACCCCAATATTCAGCACCACGCGGTCAGCGCGCCTTCAAGCGGCGAGCGGTTCACGCCGCGAGCGACGAAGCTCGTCCATTCGTCCGGCACCTGCGCGGCGATGCGCTCGGCATCCGCTGCCCGCGCGAACGACGCGAAGATGCACGACCCCGTGCCACTCAGGCGCGCTGCCGCGCGGGACTCGAGCCACTGGAGCGCCGCGGCCACCGCCGGGAAGCGCGCGCGTACCAGGGGTTCGCAGTCATTGCGCATCTCGTCCAATCGGATCGGGGTCGGCGAAACGGCGCGTATTGTGATGACGGGGGAATTTCGTGTCAATTCAGGGGCCTGGAATATCGCGGCCGTGGCCACCGCGACCCCTGGGTGGATGATCAGGTACCAGCGTTCCGGGAGCTCCAGGGGAGTCAGGATCTCACCGCGCCCCTCGGCGGCGGCGGAAGTGCCGCGCACGAAAACAGGCACATCTGAGCCCAATTCCAGCGCCAAAGCGCACAGGCGCTCGATTCCAAGGTTGGTGGCCCACAGCCGATCGAGCACTTTGAGGACGGTGGCGGCATCCGAACTGCCACCACCCAGGCCGCCGCCCAGGGGGATGCGCTTGCGCAGCTCGATCCGGGCTCCCAGGCGGGAATCTGTGGCGCGTTGCAACAACCGGGCGGCGCGCACGCACAGATCCTGGTCAGGCTCGATGCTGGCGGGCCCCGATACCCGTTCAATAGTAGAGTCGCGGGTTGGCGTGACCTTGATCTCATCGCCCCAGTCGAGCAGCTGGAAAATCGTCTGCAGATCGTGAAAGCCGTCAGCGCGTCGGGCTGTCACATGCAGGAACAGATTGAGCTTGGCAGGCGCCGGCCACCAGTGCTCGCTCACGATGACGCTCGCCCGCTCATGGCAGCTGCCAATGCCTGATATGCACTTTCAGTCGCGTATCGCCGTGGCGCAGGGTGACCAGTCCGGGCAGCCAATGGACGCCCGCGTGCACGTAGTCGCCATAGTTGATCTGCCACTCGCCCTGCGACAGTCGCGCCAGGCGTTGCGCAGTATCGAACGCTTCCTCGCCGGGCGTGCGCGGATCGGGCACACCCAGCAACCAGTAGCGCAGGCTGCCCAGCGGCGGCTCGAAGCCCAGCATGCTGATCATTGCCTCGCGTGCTGCCACACCCGATACCTGACCACCACTGCGCGCAGTCCACTGCAACTGGCTGCCGTCGAAGTACAGGTGTGCGCCGCCGAAGCCCAGCGGCGCGCGCAACTGCGCATCGCTGGCGGCGCCCTGCTGCTGCCAGTCGAGCGCGGCGCTGAATCCTTCAGTCGCGGTGGCGGCAGCGAGCTGGCCGCGAAAGCCATAGTGCTCCAGGCCCTGCAGCGCCAGGCGGCGTTCGGGCCAGGGCATGCCCGTGCCCGTCGGCAGCGTGCGGCAGGCGCTGAAACTCAAGGGTAGCAGCGCCACCAGTATGAGCATTCGCGTCAGGCGCATGCGCAGCTCCTGGGCAGATCGAATGGCTAGATCGAAGTGCGCGGCGCCGCTGCGCGCGCCGGTGGCGGCACCGGGGCGCGGATATCAGGCGCAAATTTTGCGACCGCGGCCGTGAGTGCTTTGCTGTCGGGATCAGCAGCCAGCGCGCGTTGCCAGGCAGTGCGCGCCGCGGCGTGCTGGCCCGCAGCCCACAGCGCCTCACCCCAGTGTGCGCCGATATCGCCATCGTGCAGCAGCCGGTAGGCGCGCGCCAGCACCGGCACCGCGGCCGCGGCCTGGCCACGCCGATAGAGCACCCAACCCAGGCTGTCGAGTATGGCCGGGCTGTCCGGTTGCGCCTGCAGCGCCTCACGTATCAGTTGTTCGGCTCGCGGCAGCGCGCGCTTGTGATCGGCGAGCGTGAAGCCGAGCGCATTGGTGACGGCCGCGTCGAGCGGCCTGGCGCGATGGAGCGATTCGAGCAGCTTGAGCGCCGTATCGATTTTCCCGGCGCGTTCGAGCAACACGGCGCGCTGATAGTCGAGCTCGGGGTTGCCTGGTGAGCGGCGCAGCGCGCCATCGATGCGTCCCAGCGATTCTTCGGGTGCATCGGCCAGCGAGAGCAGCTCAGCCGCGGCAATGGCGGCGCGGATACGCTCGGACGGCTCGGCATCGCGCGCCGGCGCGAACACGCGCAACGCCGATTCATGTTCGCCCTGTCGATACATTATGCCGGCCGCGCGGCGCCGGCCTGCGGCGTCAAGGCCGGTACCCAGCAGCGCCGCGTAGTTGCGCAGCGCTGCCGCCTCATCACCGCGCCGCTCGGCGATCACGCCGAGCAGATAGACACCCAGCGCGGACGCAGCCGGCTCGCGCAGCAGCGCGCTGCTGCGTTGCTCGGCCATGGCGTAGTCGCCCTGCTCGAAGGCGAGCTGCGCGAGTTGGCGACTGGCCGCCGCGCCGACGGTCGCATCGCTGCGCAGGCGCTGCAATTCGGCCTCGGCATCCGCGCTCTTGCCCAGCAGCAGCAGCGCCTGGGCCAAGGTCAGCGCGCCTTCGGCATCGCCTTCCGCTGCGCTGCTTTTCTGGGCGGTGGCTTCATGGGCGGCTGCCAGTGCGGCCGACTCGTTGCCCAACACCGCCTGCGCGCGCGACACGAGCGCAGCCAGATCGGCCGACCGGGCCCCGGCCGCCCGCGCCGCTTGTGCATATTTCAGTGCCGCGTTCGCGTCCCAGGAATCGAGCGCCAGTTCGGCCAGCACGCGTTGCACCGCGCTGCTGCGCAGCGCCGGATGATCGAGGCCACGCAGCATCAGCAGCAGCGCCTCATTGCCGCTGCCCTGCTCGAGCTCATCGAGTGCCTCGGCCACTTTGCGATCGGCCCCGCCCAGCCAGGCAGTGAAATATTCACGCGCTTCGGCAACATGGAAGCCGGCGAGCGCGGCACGCACCCGGGCGAGCACGGCCGCGGAATCGCCCGGCGCCAGTTTCACCCAACGCCCGGCGGCCGCCAGCGCGCTGGCCACCTGGCCGCAATCGAGCGCCACGGCCGTGGCCCGCTGGGCAAGCTCGGCCTGCGGCAGCAGTTGCGCGGCCTTGAGATACTGGGCGCTGGCGACCCCGCAGTCACCGCGTTGCAAGGCACTCTCGGCGCTGACCGTGGCGGCGTTGCCGTCGGTCAGGGGAACGGCGGCCACCGCAGCTGTGGTGGCCACGGCCAGTAGCAGGGCGATTGCCGGAACGATCAGAATTCGTCGCATGATCATGCGACTATAGCCGATGATGAAAGATTCAATTCGCCAAAAACTGGACAAGGTCGCCGAGCGCTGCGAGGAAGTGGGATTGCTGCTGGCGGAGCCCCAGGTGCAGGGCCGCATCGATCAATTTCGCGAACTGTCGATGGAATATGCCCGCCTGCAGCCCACGGCCGCCGCCTGGCGCGAGTATCTGGGCCTGGAGGCCGAACTGCGCCACGCCGAGGAGCTGCGCGCCGACAGCGACGCGCACATGCGTGCCATGGGCGAGGAGGAGGCGCAGCGGCTGGGCACCGAGCTGGCCGCGGGCGAGGGTGCGCTGCTGCGCATGTTGTTGCCGCAGGATCCACGCGACGCGGCCAACATCTATCTGGAGATCCGTGCCGGCACGGGCGGCGATGAGGCGGCTATTTTCGCCGGCGACCTGCTGCGCATGTACAGCCGTTATGCCGAATCGCGCGGCTGGCAGGTGGAGACGATGAGTGAGAGCCCCGGCGAACATGGCGGCTATCGCGAGGTGATCTGCCGGCTGGTCGGGCGCGGGGTGTATTCGCGCCTGAAATTTGAATCAGGCGCGCATCGCGTCCAGCGCGTGCCGGCGACCGAGGCGCAGGGACGCATTCACACCTCGGCCTGCACGGTGGCGATCCTGCCGGAAATGGTCGAGATCGAACGCATCGACATCAATCCTGCCGATCTGCGCATCGATACCTTCCGGGCCTCGGGCGCCGGCGGCCAGCATGTCAACAAGACCGACTCGGCGGTGCGCATCACGCATATTCCGACCGGCGTGGTGGTGGAATGCCAGGACGAGCGCTCGCAGCACAAGAATCGTTCGCGCGCCATGTCGCTGCTGCAGGCGCGGCTGCTGGCCGCCGAGCAGGCCAAGCGCAGCAGCGCGCAGGCGCAGACGCGCAAACTGCAGGTTGGCAGCGGCGATCGCTCCGAGCGCATCCGCACCTACAATTTTCCGCAGGGGCGCCTCACCGACCATCGCATCAATCTCACGCTCTACAAACTGGCCGCGATCATGAATGGTGAACTCGATGAGCTGCTCGAAGCGCTGCAGCAGGAATATCAGGCCGAGGAACTGGCGAGCGAATAAAGCGCCAGCCACAGGGCGCTGAAATACACCACCGCCACCGCCAGCACGCCCAGCACACCGGCGGCGCCGAGGGCATTGACGCCGGCCGCCTTGACGCCGATGCCGCCCAGCAACGCCACCAGCAGGCTCAACCCCACGATCGCCGCGAACGTGCACACCACCACTATGAGTGAGCCGATCAGGGCGGCGGCGCAGAACTTCAGCCAACGCGGCCGCACCAGCCGGATGCAGCGCTCGAGCGCGCGCAGCGGATCAACCTTTTCAAACAGCACCACGGGGCGCAGCAGCAGAAAGCAGACGAACACGAAAATACCCGGCACCAGCAGCGCGATCAGCCCCAGCGACATGAGCGCGCCTGACAGCACGGCGGTCACTACCAGCAGCGGCCAGCGCGGCAGTGCCTGGCGCCACTCGCCCGGCAGGTCCGGCACCTGCCCGGCCACCATGCTGCGCTGGCGCAGCATGATGATGGCGGCGAGCAACTGCCAGGCCACGAAGCCGAGCACGAACAGGATCCAGAAGGTGGCGTCCCGCGGCTGGAACATGCCCTGCGGTTTGCCGGTGGACATCCAGTAGAGCGAGGCCAGCTGCACCATCAGAATGGCCAGCATGGCGATCGGCAGGCACTTGGGCAGCGTCGCACGGAACACCCGCATCGCGGCATCCATGATGTCGCTGACCTCGGCAGAGCGCGGCGGCAGGAGCGATGCGGACATGAGAGACTCCGGTATCCAGGCCGGGAATGGCAGCGCGCAATCTAGCAGAATCAGCGGCCTCGCCTGGCACCGCTTCGTAAAGTCTCCTGGTCTAGTCGTCCAGCGCCAGCCGGTAGCCGATACCGGTCTCGGTCAGCAGGTAACGGGGCCGGTGCGGGTCCGGTTCGAGTTTGTCGCGCAGGCGCTTGAGCACCACGCGCAGGCCGCGCGTATCGTCGAGCTTCTCCGGGCCCCATACCTCGCGCAGCAGCTGCTCGCGTGTCACGATCATGCCGGCGCGGCGTGCCAGACTTTCGAGCAGGCGGAATTCGAGCGGCGTGAGGTGCAGGTCAGCGCCGGCAGCGTCCAGTGCGCGGCGGCGCCCGAGATCCACGAGCACTGCGCCCAGATGGATCACTGGCAGGGCCACCACACCGTGACTGGCGCGTCGCGCGGCGGCGCGCAGGCGCGCCAGCAGTTCGCCGCTGGCGAAGGGCTTGGTGACGTAGTCGTCAGCGCCGGCATCCAGCGCCGCGATCTTCTGCTCCTCGAGCGTGCGCGCCGACAGCACGATGATCGGCACCGGCGAGTAGTCACGAATCCGGCGGATCGCGACCAGACCGTCGGAATCGGGCAGACCCAGGTCGATGAGCACGACATCCGGGCGATGGCTGCGCGCCTCAATCAGTGCACGCTCGGCGGTCGCGGCCTCGATGATCCGGTAGCCCGCAGCGCCGAGCATGGCGCGCAACACTGCGCGGATGCCCGGCTCATCTTCGACGATGAGCACGCTGCGCATCGCCACCGTCATGCTGGGGCCACCGCCACCGGCAGCTCGAACTCGAACTGCGCGCCACCCTGTGGTCGGTTGCGGGCGGTGATCGTGCCACCGTGTACCTGCATGATCGCCTTGCAGATCGAGAGCCCCAGCCCCACTCCCGTCACCTGGCTCTCCGTGCGGCCGCGCTGGAACTTGTCGAACAGCGTCGCCGGATCGCCGGGCGGCAGCCCGGGTCCGTCATCCTGCACGCTGACGCGCACGCGCTCGCCCGCGAGCGTCGCGGTAATCGTGATCGTCGTGCCCGAGGGTGTGTGGCGACCGGCATTGTCCAGCAGATTCGCGAACAGTTGCGTAACCAACACCCCATCGACATGGACCGCCGGCAGATCCGCGGCAGGAGCGAAGCGCACCTGATGATGCAGCAGATGGCGTTCAACACGCCGCAGCGCGCCATCCACCAGATCGACCAGATCGTGATCGTCGCGGCGCGGATGAACCGCTCCCGATTCCAGGCGCATCAGGTCGAGCACGTTGCTGATCAGCTCGCTCATGTCCTCGGCGTGCCCGGCAATCGAGCGGACCAGTTCCTGGCGGGTCGCGGGCTCGAGCCCGGGATTCTCAGCCAGCGTACTGCTGGCGCCGGCGATCACCGCGAGTGGCGTGCGCAAATCGTGGGAGATGGAGGCCAGCAGGGAGCTGCGCAGGCCTTCGGTCTCAGCCGCCACGCGCGCCGCTTCGGCCTGCTCGGCCACCGTCGCACGCTCGAGCGCGAGGGCCAGCTGGCCGGCAAAAGTCTCCAGCAGATGCAGCTGTTCCGGCAGCAGGATGCGGCGCACGTTGGCGGGCGATACCGCCAGCACACCGAAACAGCGGCTCGTGCCCGTCAGGGGCAGATAGATGGCGCCGGCGCCGGCCAGCGTGTCCGTGCCGAGTCCGGCAGCGGTGCCATGGTCATACACCCACTCAGCGACGGAAGTATCCGCCTGCCAACCGGTCTCTGCCGCGCCGGCCGCCCGCAGGCGTCGGTCCGCTCCCGGCATCAGCACCTGCGCCTTGCTGGCGAAAACTTCGGCAATGTGGCGCTGTGCCAGGCGCACCATGCTATCGGCGCCACGGGCCTGCGCGAGCTCGCGGCTCATTGCATAGAGCGCCGCCGTGCGGCGCTCACGATGGCCGGCAATGCGCGTCTGCAGCCGTATGCTGGCCATCAGGTTGGCGAGCACCAGCGCGATGATCAGCATTACCGCGAAGGTGAGCAGGTACTGGGCGTCGAGCACTGCAAAAGTGAAGCGCGGCGGCACGAAGAAGAAGTCGAAGGCCGCGACGTTGGCCAGCGAAGTCAGTATCGCCGGGCCGCGTCCCAGGCGGAGCCCCGCGAGTGCCGCGCCCAACAGGTAAATCATCACCAGATTCGAGGCCTCGAAGCGCGGGTACATCTGCCAGGCCAGGGCGCTGCAGGCAAATGTGGTGGCCAGGGCCCACAAGTAGCGTCGCCAGCGTATCCCCCGCCCGGTGCCGCGTTCCGGCTCAGCGCGCGACTCTTCGTTGCGCCGGCGATCGGCGGCGACAGCCGGTTGTGCGCCGACGACGATAAGATCGAAGTTGGCAGCGCGGTGCAGCAGCCCGGTGACTGTCGAGGGTTGCAGCAGCCTGCGCCAGCCGCGGCGCTTGGGGAAGCCGACCACAATGCGATTCGCCCTGCGGGTGCGCACATACTCGAGCAGCGAAGCCGCGGCCGTCGGCCCATCGAGCGTGACGGTTTCCGCACCCAGCGATTCCGCCAGCCGCAGCACGGCGATACGGCGATTGCGTGCAGCCGCGGCCAGCCTGAGCAAGGCTGGTGTTTCAACGTACACCACGGTCCATTGGGCATCGAGGCCATCCGCGAGTCGTTTGCCGGCGCGCACCAGCTGCTCGGCCTGCTCGTCCGGGCCCAAAGCTACGATCAGGCGCTCGCGCGCCAGCCAGGGACGCGATTCGCCGCCCACATCGCGCAAGGCGAGCACCGAAGCGTCGACGCGATCCGCGGTCTTGCGCAACGCCAGTTCACGCAAGGCCGTGAGATTCGCAGGCAGGAAGAAATTCCCCAGCGCCGTGCCCGCCTGCTCCGGCACATACACCTTGCCGGCGCGCAACCGGGCGAGCAGATCTTCGGCAGGCAGATCGATCAGCTCGACCTGGTCGGCGGATTCGAACACGCGATCCGGCAGGGTTTCCTGCTGACGTATGCCAGTGATGCCGGCCACCAGGTCATTCAGGCCCTCGAGGTGCTGGACGTTGACGGTGGTCCAGACGTTGATGCCCGCATCGAGCAGTTCCTCGACGTCCTGCCAGCGCTTGGCATGGCGCGGACGTGGCAAACCGGCGGTGGGATTGGAATGAGCCAGTTCATCGACCAGCAGCACGGCAGGCCGCCGCCGCAGGGCAAGGTCCAGATCGAATTCCTGCAGAGCGATGCCGCGATGCTGCACCGCCTGGGTGGGCAGATGCTCAAGGCCTTCCAGCAGCCGCTCGGTGTCCGTGCGTCCGTGCGCCTGCACGTAACCCACGACGACGTCCGTGCCGTTGGCGCGCGCGGCGCGCGCCGCCTCCAGCATGGCGTAGGTCTTGCCGACACCGGCTGCAGCACCGAAGAAAATGCGCAGCCGGCCGCGCCGCGCCTGCTCGTGGGCAGCGCCCACGGCCGCAAGCAGACGGTCGGGGTCGGGCCTCACTGCTTCATTCATGAGTCAGCGCAGATCGTCGAGTGCCAGGTTGAGCAGCAGCACGTTCACCCGCGGCTCCCCCAGCACGTGAAAAGTACGCTCTGCAGTATAGCGTTGCACCAGCGCGCGCACCTGTTCGGGCGCCAGCTGGCGCGCACGCGCCACCCGCACCACCTGATAGGCCGCTGCCGCGGGGCTAATGTGCGGATCCAGGCCGCTCCCCGAGGCCGTCACCAGATCGACCGGGACCTGGGGCGCGGCGTCCGGATCAGCGGCGCGCAGCAGCGCGATGCGCTCACGCACCACGCTGACCAACATTGCGTTGGACGGGCCCAGGTTTGATCCAGCGGACGCTGCGCCGTCATAGGGCTGGGGCGCAGTGGCCGATGGGCGGCTCCAGAAATAGCGCGGTGCGCTGAAGGGCTGCCCCAGGAGTCGCGAACCGACAATGCGGCCGTGGCGGACAATCACGCTGCCATCGGCCTGCGATGCGAACACGCTTTTTGCGATGCCGGTGACCAGCAGCGGGTACAGCACACCGGTAATCAGCGTCAGCACCAGGAACATCATCACGGTCGCACGTATATTCCGCAGCATTTTGCACCTCAACTCAGTCGCAGCGCACCCAGTGTCATGTCGATGAGCTTGATGGCGGGAAACGGCAGCAGCAGACCGCCAACACCATAGATCAGCAGATTGCGTCGCAGCAGCGCAGCGGCAGTACGGGCCCGGGTTTTCACGCCGCGCAGTGCGAGCGGCACCAGCGCCGGAATAATCAGGGCATTGAAGATCACCGCCGCGAGAATGGCGCTGTGCGCACTGCCAAGCCGCATGATGTTCAGCGCAGCCAGTGCCGGATAGGTCGCGGCAAAGGCCGCGGGGATGATGGCGAAATATTTCGAGACATCGTTGGCGATCGAGAACGTGGTCAACGCACCACGCGTCACCAGCATCTGCTTGCCGATATCGACGACTTCTATCAGCTTGGTCGGATTGGAATCGAGATCGACCATGTTGCCGGCTTCCTTGGCCGCCTGCGTGCCGGTATTCATGGCGACGGCGACGTCGGCCTGCGCCAGCGCCGGCGCGTCGTTGGTGCCATCGCCACACATCGCCACCAGGTGACCCTCCGACTGGTAGCGGCGGATCAGTGCCAGCTTGGATTCCGGCGTCGCCTCGGCCAGGAAATCATCGACACCGGCCTCGGCGGCAATGGCGGCGGCGGTCAGGCGATTGTCGCCGGTGATCATCACGGTGCGGATGCCCATGTGGCGCAGCTCACTGAAGCGTTCACGGATACCGCCCTTGACGATATCGCGCAGCTCGATGACCCCGAGCACACGCCCACTCTCGCACACCACCAGCGCCGTGGCGCCGGTGCGCGCGATCTGCTCGACGCCGGCGCCGACCGCTGCCGGCCAGCCGCCACCGGAGCGCTCCACGAATTCGCGGATGGCATCGGCGGCGCCCTTGCGTATCTGCCGACCGTCCAGATCCACGCCACTCATGCGCGTGTAGGCTGAGAACTTGTGAAAGATGTGATTGCTGCCGGCCAGATCCCGGCCACGCAGGTCATGGCGCTGCTTGGCCAGCACCACAATCGAGCGCCCCTCAGGCGTTTCATCGGCGAGCGAGGCGAGCTGCGCCGCAGCGGCGAGTTCCGCCTCACTGACAGCGGGTGCAGGATGAAAATGCGAGGCCTGGCGATCGCCGAGCGTGATGGTCCCGGTCTTGTCGAGCAGCAGCACATCGACGTCGCCGGCCGCTTCCACGGCGCGCCCCGAGGTCGCGATGACATTGGCACGCACCATCCGATCCATGCCGGCAATGCCGATGGCCGACAGCAGCGCGCCGATGGTTGTCGGGATCAGGCAGACCAGCAGGGCCACCAGCACCGTGGTGCTGACCGCCACGCCGTGCGCGCTATGTGCCGCAGCGTAGGCTGCGAACGGCGCCAGGGTTACCGTCACCAGCAGGAAGATCAGGCTGAGTGCGGCCAGCAGTATCGCCAGGGCGATTTCATTGGGCGTGCGCGCGCGGCGCGCACCCTCAACCAGAGCGATCATGCGATCGAGAAAGGCCTCACCGGGATTGGCGGTGACGCGTACCACGAGCCAGTCGGACAGCACGCGCGTGCCGCCAGTCACCGAGGAGAAATCGCCGCCCGATTCACGCAGTACCGGCGCCGATTCGCCGGTGATGGCGCTTTCATCAACCGAGGCCACGCCCTGCACCACTTCGCCGTCGGCCGGGATGGATTCGGTTGCGCGCACCAGCACCCAGTCGTCGCGCCGCAGCGTACTGGCCGCAACTGAATGCGCGGCTGCATCAGGCTGCGGCGCCGCAAGCTTGAGTGCCGTGATGTCGCGCCGGGTCGAACGCAGCGCCGCAGCCTGCGCTTTGCCGCGACCCTCGGCGATGCTTTCCGCGAAGTTGGCGAACAGCACAGTCAGCCACAGCCACACAGCGATCGCCAGCGCAAAGCCCGCGTCCGGCTGGCGGTGCATGAACAGATCCACGGCAATACAGCTGGTCAGCGCGCTGCCCAGGAAGACCACGAACATGACCGGATTGCGCAGTTGCAGCCGCGGATCAAGCTTGCGAAACGCGGCACCGACGGCAGCGCGCAACAGCCGCCGGTCGGTCGGATTGCCGCTGGCAGCGCGGCTGTTCATGATCCCTGGCCCGCCCACAGCTGCAGCTGCTCGGCCAGCGGACCGAGCGCCAGGGCGGGCACGAAATTCAGGGCACCGACCAGCAGCACCGTGCATACCAGCACAATGACGAAGGTCAGGTCGTTGGTCGGCAGCGTGCCGGCGCTCGCCGCCATGGTCTTCTTGGCAGCGAGGCTCCCGGCAATGGCCAGCACCGGGACCAGTAACCAGTAACGCGCCAGCCACATGGCCACTCCCAGCGCCAGATTGTAGAACGGCGTATTGGCACTGAGACCTGCGAACGCACTGCCGTTGTTGTTGGCGGCGGAGGAAAAGGCATACAGAATTTCCGAGAAGCCGTGGGGTCCGGAATTGGCAATGCCGGCGGTGCCCGCGGTGGTGATCACGGCAAGGGCCGTGCCGCCGAGGGACAGCGCACAGGGCAGCAACACCATGAGCGAGGCCATCTTCATCTCGAAGGCGCCAATCTTCTTGCCCAGGTACTCCGGCGTGCGCCCCACCATGAGACCGGCAATGAACACAGCGATGATGGCAAATGCCAGCATGCCGTACAGGCCGCTGCCGACGCCGCCGAACACGACTTCACCCAGCTGGATCAGGAACATCGGCACCAGACCGCCCAGCGGGGTGAAGGAATCGTGCATGGCGTTGACTGAGCCGTTCGATGCCGCCGTGGTGGCCGTAGCCCAGAGCGCCGAGTTGGCGATGCCAAAGCGCTGCTCCTTCCCTTCCATGTTGCCGCCGGATTGCAGCAGCGAGGCCTGCTGGTCGACGCCCAGGGCGCCGAGCCGCGGATTGCCCGACTGTTCCGCGAGCACGGTGCCCAGCAGCAGGGGCAGGAAAATCACCAGCATGGCTGCCAACAGCACCCATCCCTGGCGCCGATCGCCCACCATGCAGCCGAAGGTATGGCAGAGCGCTGCGGGGATCAGCAGGATCGCCAGCATTTCCAGGAAATTCGCGAGTGGTGTCGGGTTCTCGAAGGGATGCGCGGAATTGGCATTGAAAAACCCGCCGCCATTGGTACCCAGCTGCTTGATCGCGATCTGGCTGGCAGCGGGGCCGAGCGGTACCAC
>JBAVRE010000288.1:0-23795 GCA_049694695.1 Steroidobacteraceae bacterium
GCATAAGCCCCTGGATAGTCAGATCGGCCGCCATGATCGAAAAACCGACGACTGTCAGCCAGTAATGCCATTGGGCGTAACTCTTCGAGTACAGCTCTCGCCCGGCCAGGCGCGGCGTTACCCAGTACATGCCGGCGGTCGCCCAGATCACAAAGGTGCCGAACACGGTTAGGTGAGAATGACCGATGACAAAATCGGTGAAATGAGTGAGCCGCTGCATTTCGCGCAGCGCCTCGGTCGAGCCCTGGAAGCAGCCCAGCAGGTAGTACAGCGCGCCGATGACGAGGAACTTGGCGGCGTAGGATTCCTGCATGCGTTTCCAGCCGCCCACAAAGGTGCCGTAGAAGTTCTGCACCACCGTCCAAACCGGGATGATCAGCATCATCGAGGCGACGATGGCAATGGTCTGGGTCCAGTACGGGATCGGGCTGTAGATGTAATGGTGCGTGCCGACGAAGGGATAGAAGAAGGCCAGCGACCAGAAGCCGACCAGCGACAATTTGTGGCTGTACAGCGGTCGCTGGGCGGCCAGCGGCAGGAAGTAATAGGCCACTGCCAATCCCGCCGGGGTGATCCACAGGCCCACCACGTAATGGATGTACAGGCCATGCATGGCGGCATTGTTCACGCCGGGCATCGAGTACGGCAGGATGAAGTGGCCGAAGGCGTAATTCAGCGCCGTCCAGATATAGGCGGCGGCCAGGTACCAGAGGCTCACGTAAATGCGTGGTTCGACGCGTCTCTGAATGGTCACCACGGTCTGGATTGCCAGCATGCACAGCACGATCTCGACCGGAATGCTGACCCACAGCGGGAACTCGCCTGCCTCGATGCCGCTGTTGTAGCCCATCATCAGCGACACAAAGCCAACCACCAGCGCCACATTCCACATCCAGAAGATGCTGTAGCCCCAGTGTTCCTTGTACATGCGCACGCCGGTCAGTTTGGGCACCATGAAGTACGTGAGGCCGATCACTGCAGTGGAGAAACCGCCAAACACCACGCCCATGACGTGCACCGGGCGCAACCGCCCCCAGGTGAGCCAGGAGATGTGACCCAGGAAATCGTAGTAGTTGAATTTCAGCGAGATGATCGCGCCGATGGTCGGCGCGAACACCAGCCAGAACGAAGCCGCGGCCATGTACTTGAGGACCAGATCCTTGTCGTACAGCTCGCCGCCCGCCACCCCACCCCGGGCCATCGCGTTTGCCGTTGCGTTCATGCAGTCAACCCTTGTCGGTCCAGAAAGCCACCGTGTACCAGATCATCCAGACGAACATGATCACGTAGACGATGCCCAGCCAGGTCGGAATGATCCCGTGTCGCTCCTCGATGCCCGAGACTTCATAGCGACTGATGGAGTCTGAATGCAGATCCTTGTCATCGCTCACTGGCCACCTCCGCCTGATGATCGACTGTTGTTGCCGCCATGACCTTCTGGTAGCCGGGGCTTAGGCTCTGGATGTAGTGCACCAGGTCCCATGCGTCCTCACTGCTGAGCGAGTCGGCAAAGGTGGGCATCGGCGTGCCGGACAGACCGGCCATAAAAACCCGATAGATGTCGCTGGATCTATCGCCGCACTTCACGTGCCCCTTGCTCAGATCGTAGGGGACGATCGGGTTGCCCCAGTCATCCTTGAGCTCGTGAGCCGAGGGACCGTCGCCCTGGCCGGCGGCGCCGTGGCACTGCGAGCAGTTGTATTTCACGTAAACGGCGCCGCCGCGGGCGACCGATGCGGGGCTGTAGCCCGGATCGGGTGGAATCTTGATCGGCTCCTGTGGCTTCTCGTCCTTGAAGCGCGCCGAGAAGGTCTTGATGTAGGCGATTACGTCATGGCGCGAGCGCTCGTCAATGGCCTGCCAGGTGGGCATGTACGTGGCGTACAGGCCGTTGGCAAGGGTGTGTTCAATATCGGAATCGAGTGGCAGGGATCCCGAGGGTGTGCTTCGCCACTTGTAGGTGCCTTGGCGATAGTCGCGCGGCTTGATGGCCAAGTGCTCGGCTGCTTCGCCCTGGCCGTTGCCCTCTTCCCCATGACAGGAGATGCAATATCGCTGGTAGACCAGCTTGCCATTATCGACCTCACCACCGCTGGCTGCGGCAGCGCCGCAATACAACAGCACCAGTGCGGCGGGAGCCAAGTGTCCAAGCAGTTTGCGATTCAACATGGGTTGTGCCCCCTCAGGAACTTTGCGCGATGGCTAATAGGCGAAATCGACGCCGATCATCAGGCTGTCGGTGCGCTGATCCAGACCCTCGAACCCTACGCCCTTGATATTGTTCGACGAGATCTCCGCATGCATCGCGACTTCATCGCGGGTGCTGTAGGCGATGGTGTAGCGCGCGCCCAGCGTCCACTGATCCTGGTTGTTCAGGTTCGAGGGCGCTGCGTACGTAGGCTGGTTCTGGTTGCGGATCGTGTCGAAGCGACCAAACAGTGTCCAATGCAGCTGATCGCGCGCCGGTACCCAGGAGGCCTCGAGGAAGCCACCGTTCCAGGTGGCGTCGCGCTCCGCGGTGCTGTAGAGCGCCCTGGAGTCGGTACCGCGGCCGTAGACCAGGTCCAGGTGCAGCGGAGCGACGGACGGGCCCAACCAGGCATTGGCCTCGATGCCATAGCGGTTCGAGGTGGCAAGGTCGCTGCCACTGCTTGGAATCGGATCGCCGCCGAGGGTGAGGAAATTAGTCGGGTACTTGGCTACGGCGCCCCAGGCGCCGACCTCAAACTGGGAGAGCAGACCTTCGTTGAAGCGAAAGTACTTCTGCAGGTGCCAGTAGTAGGAGGGCGAACTGACTGCGTTGCGCGTGCCCAGTGAATCATGGGCCGAGAACACTGCCACGCTGTAGCGGGTCAGTGAAGCCCGATCATGCCCGGTGAATTCCACGCCCCGCTGATTCTCGCCCATGTCATACGCGGCGATGTCTTCGCCGCCCACTGCCATGGGATGGTAGGAGTACAGCAGGTAACCCGAAGTCATGGAGAGCGGCCGGTGCCCGGAGGCAGGCAGATCCACTTCGAACTGACCGATGCGGATGTTCAACCAGTCGGAGTTCTTCACGACGCGCGAGAAATATGCCCAGAACGATTCCAGGTTGACCGTGCCGTCGGACGCGAAGCCGGTCGGCACCACCAGGAAGGAAATATTCTCAGTGAGGGTCCCGGCCATGAGCAGGTCTATACCGGAATCAGCGATGCCGCCCGAACCCAGGGTTCGTGGCCCGCTATCCGTCTCCTGGTTGGAGACCCGCGTGTAGGTGTAGTTGGGTACTATGCGCACCGCTACGGGCCAATACCCGGGTTCCGCGGTGACCGTGTTGTCCTTGCCTAGGCGCAGCTGGTAACCGTTGTCACGAAATGAGCGGCCGAAATCGTTCAGCACCGGCCAGGCCTCGTGGCAGGCCGTACAGCGCAGCGAGTACTTGCGTGCGAAGGCGGGAATCGCCGAGGCCGGTGACACCATGGCGAATAGAAGAATGGCACAGAGCGCACCCTGCACCGTGCTCCGCAAGAGCCTTTGGGTAGACATTCTCACTCCCCGCTTGAGTTGGTTGTTGTAATTCTTGACGAGGACTACTTGGCCGCGAAGCTCAGCTTCTCCTTCACGGTCTGGCCAGCGGCCACGGTCACCGGGGCCGTCTTCTCACCCGCTGCCTCGTGCCAGATGGCCAACGTGTAGGTGCCCGGTGGCACATCGCTGATGGTGAAATGCCCGTCGGCGCCCGTGGTGGCGTAATACGGGTTGTCGAGCTCCATGATCCAGGCGTGCATCCACTCGTGGGCATCGCACTTGATCTTGATGAGTCCTGGCGTCGCCGGCAGCGGCTTGGTGACCGAGAAGCCCTTGAACGGCAGTGCGATGTTGTAGATCGTCGCGTTGGTCGCGTCGACCTGCGGATGGGTGTTGTGCAGTACCGTGTCATTGGAGTAAATCTTGACGCTCGCGCCTACCATCGCGCCCTGGACGCGGGGCGTGAACATGCATTTCTCGTTGCCCAATGAGAGCGGCGTGGTGGACGCGGCCTTGCCCTTGCTGATGTCCTTGAGATAGACGATGACGTTCGCCAGTCCATCGCCCGAGCCGACTACATAGGTCGGGTTGGCAATCGTCGTTCCGCAATAGTCCTGGTTCTTGGTGACCTTGATGGCCGTGCCGGCGGGCGCCGTGCCCGACAAGCTCACCGTGCCCTCGATCGTGCCGCCGCTGGTGACCGAGATCACTTCATAAGCTGCCCAGGTGGGCATTGCGGCCAATGCGGCCACGGCCGCAGTAACAAAAATCAACCAGCCAGGACGGCGAGCGAACGCTGCCGCACTATTGCGATGAAACATCTTTGACTCCCCTGTTTGGTCTGCCCAACGCACGATTTGCGTATGTGCACACACGTCTGATCGTCTTTAAAACCGATTAAACCGTACTCCTAAAGATTGGAACCGACATTAAGTAGTTATTACGCTGCTATCGCGGTCGGAAAATTCAGGCGCAAATTACTATGCCGCTCACGAGCAGTGAGCCGGTAGACATGGCGAACGCCGGGCCAGGAGATTGACCGGGTTGCCGGCCGATCGGGCTGGGATCAACCCGTCTTGTCTACGACAAGTCGTAGTCGTTTTGTTTGCCCGGCAATGGCCTCGAGCTGGCCATGCAGATCGCCGGCGCCGGCAGTCGGTGCGCCGGTCATGGAAATGCGCGCCACCACCACTATTTTCTGCCCCGCCTTGAAGCTGTTCCCGGCAATGACAGCGTCGGCTGCCGACAGTTCGACCTGCTGCGGAAATATTGCCTGGAGGCGTTTCGCCGCCAGCGGCGCTCCGCCCTGCGGAGAGCGGACAAATACGAACAGCGCCGCGCCACTGCGCACCCTGCCTTGCAACTCCGGTGACAGATCGATGGTCAGATGCAGTGTCGTGGCGGCGTTGGCCGACGCATTTTTCGAGTCGCCGGCCAGGGCGGCATCGAGGCTGGCAACCTGCTTGTTGAGGGCGGCACTTACCCCCGCAGGTAAGTCCAACGCCAACATGGCGGCGAAGCGCTCCCGCGCCGGTGCCAGTTTGCCAGCACGCGTCAGGGCGACTGCCGAGTAGAACAGCGCTGGCGGGGAAAGCGGATCTAGCTGGACCGCGCGCTCAAACAAGGCCAACGCCTCATCGGTCTCAACGCCGTCATTCTCATATTCCATGGTCTGTGCGAGTCCGACCAGCGCTTCGGCACTGCGACCGCCCGCCAGAGTGTCGGCACGGCGGAAACTGCGGCGCGCAAGCGGCCACTGATTCGCGCGCAGGTAGCCGCTGCCGAGTCGGAGCCAGGCCTGAATCTGGTCGGGGTGTTGTTGCGTGGCCTGAAGCAGGCCCTGAATCGTCTCGGAACCGGTGCTGTCATCCAAGGTGGCGGTGGTGGTGGCAGCGGCTGCGAACGGTGTGCGCCACGATCCATGCTTCGACTGAAAGTACAAGGCGAACCCGGCAGCGGCGAGCACCAGTCCGACAACGGCTGCGAGGCGGCGTTCGCGACGCACGCCGCGAGTCCCGGTTCGAAGCAGAGGCATCACGGTGAATAAGGTCGCTGCTACGGTTAGCAGTGACGCAATAACGATGAACGCGGTCACAATTGGCCGTCAGCCCCGCTATGCCACGGGTCTGTTGAGTTCATCGTCGTCGTTGATGGGCAGCTGCGAGCGGCGTCGCATGATGCGCAGCGCTATCCCAATGCCGGTGATCAGCAGCACGCCGGGCGCTGCCCACAACCAGGCATTGCGCAGGCTCATACGCGGGCGAAACAGGATGAATTCACTGTAGCGCGCAACCATGTAGTCGCGGATCTGCTCATCGCTCTTGCCTGCGGCCAGCAGATTGTGGATCTCCTGGCGCAGGTCGGCCGCCAGGCTGACATTGGAATCGGCCAGGGCTTCGTTCTGGCATTGCATGCAGCGCATCTCATGCGTCAGGCCGTAATAGCGCTGCTGGAGAGCGGGATCGCTGAAGGCTGGCGTGTTGTCCACGGCGTAGGCGGGAGCCAGGGCGGCCAGCGTCAGCAGCGCGGCCGCTGCGAAACCGAGGCCTGGCAGCCGCGTGTGGCGGCGGGTTAGCGGGTGCGCAGCACTCATGCGCCCGCCTTCGCCGCTGCGGGCAGGTGCGAGAGAAACTTCTGCTGCCAGTCTTCGATGCTCATGGCGCCGTACTGCTTTTCAACCACGATACCCTGTGGGTCAATCAGGAAACTCTCGGGCGCGAGGTACACGCCAAAGTCTATCGCCACGTGGCCGTCGCGATCAGCGATAACCTCCTGGTAGGGATTGCCCAGCTGCGCGAGCCAGGATAATGCTGAAGCATCTTCGTCTTTCCAGTCCAGACCGATGATCGGCACGCGCCCTTCCTTCTGAATCTGCAGCAATACAGCGTGCTCTTCACGGCAGGTGACGCACCAGGTGGCCCAGATATTGATCAGATGCCAGCGGCCACGCATGCTGCTCGAGTCGAAGCTCTGGCCGGCGTCGGTGAGCTTGGGCAGCGTGAATGCCGGCGCCGGTTTGCCCAGCAACGGCGACTTGACGAACTTCGCTTCTTTCTCGGGCGCATGCCGCAAGCCCACGATCAACACGATGACCAGCAGCGCAAAGGCGCCCAGCGGCAGAAGAAATCGCTTCACAGCCTGGCCTCCGAAGATCCGCCGCTCAGGGCTTCACCAGCGGCGGGCCTGGCAGGCGCACGTTTGTAGCGCTTGTCGAACAGCGTCGTGATGCCACCCAGCGCCATGATCGCCGCGCCCAGCCAGACAAAGCGGATCAACGGCCGATACTGCAATCTCAGGCTCCAGGAATCAGCGCCCACGTCTTCGCCCAGCGCGGCCAGCAGATCGCGATTCCACCTGGCGCCGATCGCGGCCTCGGTCATCACCGAGCCCTGCACGAAGTAGTGGCGTTTCTCGGGATGGAGCTCGGCCACCACCGCGCCGTTGCGCGTCACCGTGACGTCCCCGCGCACGCCATCGAAATTGGGGCCTTCAATGTTTTCCACGCCGTTGTAGCGGAAGGTGTACTCGCCGACCTGGTGAGTCTGACCACGCACCAGTGCGATGTCGTGCTCGATGGTGTTCGATTCCACGAAAGTGATGCCCAGCACGAACAGGCCCAGACCGATATGAGCGATCGTCATGCCCAGCACACTGGCTGGCAGCGGCAGGCGGCGGCGCAGCTGATCGATGGGATCGATGAGCGATGAGAGGATGATCCAGCAGCCCAGCACCGCGCCCACCGGCGTCAGGATGCGTGTGCTGCCGTAGATGCCATAGGTGATGCCCAGTCCCAAAACAACGGCAATCGCCAGCGAGCCCAATATGCGTCGCCGTGCTTCGCCCAGCTGGCCGCGTCGCCAACGGGCATGGATGGCCATCGACACCAGCGTGACCAGCGGCAGCATCGGCACCAGGAAACTTGGATTGAAATACGGCGGCCCGACCGAGAGCGTGCCCAGGCCCAGGGTGTCGGCGATCAACGGCGCCAGCGTGCCGCCCAGCACCACCGCCGCCGCCACCACCAGCAGGATGTTGTTGAACAGGATGAATGATTCACGCGAAACCATTTCGAATCCGGCCGAAGAACCCAGCGAGGGCGCCCGCCAGGCGTACAGCAGCAGCGCGCCGCCAATCATCAGTACCAGGAAACTCAGAATGAATATGCCACGCGCCGGATCGGCCGCAAAGGAATGCACGGATACCAGCACGCCCGAGCGCACCAGGAAGGTGCCCAGCAGACTCAGCGAAAAGACCGCGACCGACAGCAGCAGCGTCCAGCTCTTGAACAGCCCGCGCTTGTCGGTCACCGCCAGTGAGTGCACCAGCGCCGTGCACACCAGCCAGGGCATGAACGAGGCGTTTTCAACCGGATCCCAGAACCACCAGCCGCCCCAACCCAATTCGTAATAGGCCCACCAGCTGCCCAATGCGATGCCGCAGCTCAGGAAGGCCCAGGCCATGACGGTCCACGGTCGTTGCCAGTGCGCCCAGAGCTGATCCGTCCGCCCTTCCAGCATGGCGGCGCATGCAAAGGCGAAGCTCACGCTCATGCCGACATAGCCCGCGTACAGGATCGGCGGGTGAATCGCCATCGCGAAATCCTGCAGCAGCGGGTTCAGGTCGGCGCCATCGATGGCCGCCGGCATGAGTCGTTCAAAGGGGTTGGAGGTCGTGAGCATGAACAGCAGGAAACCGAAGCTGACCACGCCGAGCACCCCCAGCACGCGCGCCAGATAATCACGCGGCAGCTGGGTCGAGCGCGACGCCACCGCAGCAGTCCACACACCCAGCACGCAGATCCACAGCAGCAGCGAGCCCTCGTGCGCGCCCCACAGCGCCGCGACGCGATAGAACAGCGGCAGCGCCGAGTTGGAGTGTTCGGCCACATATTTCACTGAGAAGTCATTGACGACAAAGGCGTGAATCAGCGTGCCGGTGCCCAGCGCCAGGAACAGGAACTGCCCGGCAACCGCCGAACTGGCCACCGCGATCCAGCGTTCGCGCCTGAGCGCGCCGCCGGCGAGTCCGAAGAAGGCCTGCGCGGCGCTCAGGCACAGCGCCAGGATCATCGCGAAGTGACCGATTTCGATAAGCATCAGTTCGCTTCCCTGGCGGCAGTTGCGGCCGCCGCCGCCTGCCCGGCCTTGAGCGACTTCGCCAGCTCCGGCGGCATGTATTTCTCATCGTGCTTGGCGAGCACTTCATCGGCCACAAAAGTGCCGCTGCTATCGAGCCGGCCATAAGCCACCATGCCGGCCCCTTCCTTGAACAGATCGGGCAGCACGCTCGCATAGCGCACCGGTACCGAGTGTTGAAAATCGGTGACCGCAAAACTCACGTTGAGCGTGCCAGGCGTGCGCTGCAGGCTGCCTTTGACCACCATGCCGCCGAGGCGGAAACGCTGGCCGGGCTTGACCGCGCCGGCCGCCACTTTCGTGGGATCAAAATAGAACATGACGTTCTCCCGGAAGGCCCGCAGCGCCAGCGTGCCGGCAAGGCCGACGCCCACCACGATCAATGCTACCAAGGCCATGCGTCTGCGTCTGGGGGTCATGCCTCGCTCCTTTGTGCCTGCAGGCGCCGGCGTGCGTCGGCGCGCGCTTCGCGCAGGCTGCGCCGCGCGAAGTAGATGTTCAGCAGCACGACCAGCAGGGTCAGCAGATATGAGGGCCACAGGTATGGCCAATAACCGCCCATGGATAACCAGTGCATCATGTTTCCTCCGCCGCCGCGGCGATCCAGTGCGCGGCGCGCTCGCGCCGCAGTACTTCGCCGCGCGCCCGTACCAGCATGATGGCGACAAAGTAGAGTGTGAAGCCCAATAACATCATCAACAGCGGGATGAGCATGCTCGCCGGCATGGTGGGCTTGCCGAATTTCATCACGCTCGGCGCCTGGTGCAGCGAATTCCACCAGGTGACCGAGTAATGGATGATCGGCACATTGACGGCGCCGACGATCGCCAGCACCGCGCTGGCACGATCAGCGCGCGCCGTGTCGTCGATGGCGCTGCGCAGGCCCATGTAGCCGAGGTACAGGAACAGCAGCACCAGCTCCGAGGTCAGGCGCGGGTCCCACTCCCAATAGGTGCCCCACATCGGGCGGCCCCACAGGCTGCCGGTAACCAGCGCCACGACGGTGAACGAGGCGCCGATGGCGGCGCAGCTGGCTGCCAGCGCGTGCGCGACGTTGATGCGCCAGATCAGGCCAACAGCCGCGTAGACGGCCATGGCACTGTAGATCATCACCGACAGCCAGGCCGCCGGAGCGTGTACGTAAAGAATGCGAAAGCCATCGCCCTGCTGATAATCGGCGGGCGCCACTACCAGGCCGCCGTATAAACCGCCGACGCACAGTAACCCCGCAGGCCAGGCAAACCACGGCAGCATTTTGCCTGCCAGCCGATAGAAATGCGGCGGCGATCCAAGCTTGTGAAACCACACCCAGTTCATGCTTACTCCAGACTGATACGCACCGCGGCAGCGGCCGCCAGCGGCGCCAGCGTCGCGCTGAGCACGGCGATCGCCCCCAGCAGATACATCGGCGCCGCCATCGGTTCCAGCGCAATGGCCAGGGCCGTGGCGCGCGCGCCAAAAATCAGCACCGGCACTGCCAGTGGCAACACCAGCAGCGCCAGCAGTACGCCACCGCGGCGCAGCCCCAGCGTGAGCCCGGCGCCCACTGCGCCAATCAGGCTCAGTGCCACACTGCCCAGCAGCAGCACCGCGAGTACCCCCGGAATCGACGCATAGGGCGCTCCCAGGGCCGTGGCCGCCAGCGGCGCCACCAGCACCAGCGGCAACCCGGTCAACAGCCAGTGCACGCAGGTCTTGGCCAGCAGCAGCCAGGACAGCGGCAGCCCGGAGACTGCCAGTTGTTCAAGCGTGCCGTCCTGACCGTCCTCACGAAACAGCAACTCCAGCGCCAGCAGCGAGGATAGCAATGCCGCGACCCATAAAGCAGCCGGTGCCATGTCTCTGAGGCGCGACAGCTCTGGGTTGGTAGCGAGCGGAAATAAAGTCGTGACGACCAGGAAAAACACCAGCGGCTGCAACCACTCGCCCGGACGACGCAAGGCCAGGCGCAGGTCGCGCCGCACCAGCATCGTGCCGGCTCTTAGCGCAGAAACAGGCTTACTCATCAGCGCGCACTCTCATGAGAGTTCCAGTTCCTGCAATCGTTCGGCAGGCAGCGCCAGCGCCTGATGGGTCGCGACAATGGCAAGCCCGCCGCGCTGCAGGTGCGCGTCGAGCATCTGATTGAACATCTCCTGGCCGCGACTATCGAGATTGGCGGTCGGCTCATCGAGCAGCCATAACGGGCACGCGAGCAGCAACACGCGGGCCAGCGCCACGCGCCGTTGTTGACCGGCGGACATCTGCCGGGCCAGTCGCTGATCGGCGTTCGCAAAACCCACACTAGCCAGGGCGTTGTCGATCTCGGCCGCATCGAGCGAGCGGCGCAGACCCGCCGAATAGCGCAGATTTTCCGCCGCCGTCAGATCGCCCTTGAGTGCCGTGCCGTGACCCAACCACGCCAGTTCAGCGTGAAAAGCGTGGCGATCGGTGGCCGTGTCGGCGCCGCGCCAGACGACTGCGCCCGCTTCGAGCGGCAGCAGTCCGCACAGCGCGCGCAACAGGCTCGATTTGCCGGCGCCATTGACGCCAGTCACCTGCAGGCAGCGGCCCGCTTCGACCTTGAAACACAGGCCGCGCAGCACGTGCTGGTCGCCGCGCCAGAGCTGCAGTTTGATTGCGTTAAACATGAATCGTGTGGTGCGGACGGCGGGAATCGAACCCACACTCCTTCAAAGGAAGCAGATTTTCCTGCCACTTCGGCTTTTGCCGCCACCCGCCTGAGCGGGCGTTCGTGGTCTGGACTATCCCTTCGCCCTGGCCTCTCGATGAGGATTTAGGCGCCGCCCGTCTAGTCTCTACACCTTCCCCTCGCGGGGCTTGGCTCGGGATTGGCGTGGGTTGCTGCGCTGTTCGCCGCAACCGGTAGCGTTCCCCGAATTTGAGCGGTTCTGCACCAGGGGTTTCCCCCGGGGCACTCCAATTGAAGTCTGCTGCGTCTACCAGTTTCGCCACGTCCGCATAAGGGTGGAGGCTAGGGTCGGAATCGAACCGGCGTACACGGCTTTGCAGGCCGCTGCATGACCACTCTGCCACCTAGCCGAAGATTAGAGTGGAGCGGGAAACGAGGCTCGAACTCGCGACCTCAACCTTGGCAAGGTTGCGCTCTACCAACTGAGCTATTCCCGCACCGACAAAGAAGGCCGGAATTGTAGGGAGTAGCGCGCCTAAGTCAAGGAAAGGCTTGCCAATGTGCGCCCTGCTCGCGCTGGATGGCCCGGGATTAGCGGGCGCGGCGGCAGGGCCGGTATTCATGACTGCTGCCCGCCGTGTGTGGTGCGAAATGATTGGTCGGGACGCCGAGATTTGAACTCGGGACCCCTTGCACCCCATGCAAGTGCGCTACCAGGCTGCGCCACGTCCCGACCGAAAACCAATGAGGGATAATAGATCAGCGGCGCAGGATGCGCAGCACTTCTTCGAGTTCGAGGCGCATCTGGCGCACGATCTGCTGGCTCTGGCTGATGTCGGTGCGTGCTTCGTCACCGCCCAGCTTGTTGCGTGCGCCGCCGATCGTGAAACCCTGCTCGTACAGCAGGCTCCTGATCTGGCGGATGATGATCACATCCTGGCGCTGATAGTAGCGGCGGTTGCCGCGGCGCTTGACCGGCTTGAGCTGCGGAAATTCCTGTTCCCAGTAGCGCAGCACATGTGGCTTGACGCCGCACAACTCACTGACCTCGCCGATCGTGAAGTAGCGCTTGCCGGGAATCGCCGGCAGTTCGTTATTGTTCTTTGCTTCCAGCATAGGCCTCAACCCGCGCCTTGAGCTTCTGGCCCGGGCGGAATGTCACGACACGACGCGCGCTGATTGGAATCTCTTCACCGGTCTTGGGATTGCGCCCCGGCCGCTGATTCTTGTCGCGCAGATCGAAATTGCCGAAGCCCGAGAGCTTCACCTGCTCGCCGCGACTGAGCGCGCCGCGCACCTCTTCGAAGAACAGGTCAACGAGTTCGCGTGCTTCGCGCTTGTTGAGTCCGAGTTGATTGAACAGCGCTTCCGCCATTTCCGCTTTGGTCAGAGCCATCGTCTTATTCTCTTATTCTCGCATCCAGACCCGAGCGCAATTCAGCGCACACTCGCGCGACCACCTCATCGGCGTCAGCGTCTGTAAGCGTGCGGGATAAATCCTGCAAAATCAACCCCAAAGCCACGCTTTTTCGACCTGATTCTACACCCTGCCCCTGGTAGATGTCGAAAACGCGCAACTCGTGCAACCGCGTTGAGGCGGCAACACTAACACGATCGGCAATGCGTCCAAAAGTCTCGCTAACAGGTACGGTGAAGGAAATATCGCGCCGTATCTGCGGGAACGAGGATATAGCGTGATAGTGCACGGCCGGCGCGCCCACCACGGCGGCATAGTCGAGCTCGAATATCATCGGTGCATATGTAAAATCAAATTCACGAACCAGGGCCGGGTGCAGTTCACCAACATGGCCGATCACGCGCCCATCGTGCACGATCCGCGCGCTACGTCCGGGGTGCAGGCAGGGAACCGGCGAGTCCTCGCTCTCGAAACGGAATGCCGCGCCGCCGCTGCCCAGGCTCAGCAGCGCGGTTACATCGGCTTTCAGATCAAAAAAGTCTTCGTCAGCGCGCGCCGCGCCCCACTGTTCGGGCAGGCGTGCACCCAGCGCCAGCGCGGCAATTTTTTTCGTCTCGACGATGGCGCCCGCGCTGCTGCGATGAAAACAGGTCGCAATCTCAAACAGTCGCACGCGTTCGCGCTGGCGGCGTTGGTTTTCAAGCGCAGCGTTCAACAGGCCTGGCCACAGAGAGCTGCGCATTACGCTGAGGTTACTGGCAATCGGATTGCGCAGCTCGATTGCTGCGCTCGTGCCCAGCAGCTGTTGCTGTCGGAGCGGATCGGTGAATCCGAAGTTGATCGCTTCCTGGTAGCCGCGCGCCGCCATCTGCTGCAATACGCTGCGCTCACTGACGACGCCCTCGCTGACCTGGCCCATGCGGCGCGCTGCGCGTGGCGCAATTTCGGGAATGGCATCGAAGCCGCCAAAGCGCGCCAGTTCTTCGATCAGGTCGGCTTCGATGGCAATATCGAAGCGCCACGAAGGTGGCGTCACGCGCCAGCTCTGGGCCGAAGCCGTCACCACTTTCATGCCCAGCGCCACCAGCCTCTGGGTCACTTCGGCAGCGGCCACCGGCGTTCCCAGCAGGCGGGAAATCTGTGCGCCGCGCAGTTCTATCGCCGGCCTCCTGGGCAGTTCCTGCGGCAGTTCCTCCAGGCATGCGGGGCCAGCGCTGCCGCCGGCAATGGCGCAAATCAGTTCCGTGGCCCGCTGCAGCGCGCGCTCCTGCAATGCCGGGTCGACGCCGCGCTCATAACGTTGACTGGCGTCGGTCAGCAGGCCATAGCGGCGCGCCCGGCCGGCAATCGCCTGGGGGTCGAACCAGGCGACTTCCAGGAACAGATCGCAGGTGTCGGCACTGATGGCGCTGCGCTCGCCGCCCATGATGCCGGCCATGCCGACCGCACCGGCGCCGTCGGCAATCACCAGCACATCGGCATCGAGGGCAATGTCGCGGCCGTCCAGCAGCCGCAGCGCCTCGCCCGGTTTCGCCTTGCGCACTTCAATACCGGTGTGCAGTTTGCTCAGGTCATAGGCGTGCATCGGCTGGCCGAGTTCCAGCACTATGAAATTCGTGACATCGACGACCGGGCTGATCGAACGCAGGCCAGAGCGCTCCAGTCGCGCGCGCATCCAGGCGGGCACCGGACGGCGATTGTCGACGCCACGCACAACGCAGCTGGCAAAGCGCGCAGCGCCCGCACCCGCTGTTAAACGCACCGGGAAGCGCTCGGCCTTGCCTGTAGCCGCTGGCACAGCAGGCGCAGCAGCCGGAACCGGTGCAGGCTGCGCGAGCATGGGCAGACCACTGATGGCAGCCAGTTCGCGCGCGATGCCCAGTACTGACATGGCATCGCCCCGATTGGGCGTAATACCGAGTTCGATCTGCAGATCGTCCAGTTGCAGGTAGTCGCGCAGTGATGCGCCGAGCGGCGCATCGGCCGCCAGCTCGAGAATGCCCGCGCCCTCTGCCGATAGCTGCAGTTCCTTGCCCGAGCAGAGCATGCCCTGCGATTCGACACCGCGCAGTCTGGTGGCGCGAATGTTAATTTCGCCCGGCAGCAGTGCGCCCACCGTGGCCAGTGCGCTGCGCAGTCCGGCGCGGGCATTGGGTGCGCCACACACGATCTGCAGGGGCTCGCCTTTGCCAACCGAGACTTTGCAGACCCGTAACTTATCCGCTTGCGGATGTGCTTCAGCGCTGATGATTTCCGCCACCACCACGCCGCTGAACGGCGGTGCCGCCGCGCTCATCGACTCAACCTCGATGCCCAGCATCGTCAGGCGCTCGGCCAGTTCGCTATCGCTCCACGGCACCGCCACCCAGGAGCGCAGCCAGGATATGGGCAGCTTCACGGCTCAGCCTCGCGCGAACTGCGCCAGGAAGCGCAGGTCGTTGTCGTAGAAGAAACGCAGGTCGGGCACACCGTAGCGCAGCATCGCCAGGCGCTCGATGCCGAAGCCGAAGGCAAAGCCGCTATAGCGCTCGGCATCGATATCGCAGGCGCGGAACACATTCGGATGCACCATGCCGCAGCCGGCCACTTCCAGCCAGCCGGTCTGCTTGCACACCCGGCAACCCTTGCCGCTGCAAAGCACGCAGGAGATGTCGACTTCGGCCGAAGGTTCCGTGAACGGGAAATAGGAGGGGCGCAGCCGCATGCGCAGCTCGCGCTCGAACAGCGCCTCCATGAACTCGTGCAGCACGAACTTGAGATTGGCGAAACTCACGTCGGTGTCGACCAGCAGGCCTTCGACCTGATGGAACATGGGCGAGTGGCTGACGTCCGAATCGCAGCGGTAGACCCGGCCCGGGGCAATCAGCGCAAACGGCGGCTGGCGGTTCTTCATGGCGCGTATCTGCACCGGCGAAGTGTGGGTGCGCAGCAGCAGCGAATCGCTGAGATAAAAGGTGTCGTGCATCGCCCGGGCCGGATGGTTGGCGGGGATGTTCAGCGCTTCAAAGTTATGAAACTCGTCTTCCACTTCCGGCCCGGTCGTGATCTCGTAGCCGGCGTTGCGGAACAGCTCCTCGATGCGCAGGCGGATACGGGTGAGCGGATGCAGGCCGCCGCGCACTTCGCCGCGCCCCGGCAGCGTGACATCGATGCGCGAGGATTCCAGCTGCGTGGCTACCGCCGCCTGCTCCAGCGCCATGCGCCGCGCTTCAATGGCGGCTTGCAGCTCCTGCTTCGCGGCATTGATCAGCGCCCCGGCAGCGGGTTTCTCCGCTGCCGGCAAGGCGCCAAGGCCCTTGAGCTGTTCGGTGTAAAGGCCCTTGCGGCCCAGCCAGTGAACGCGCAGCTCTTCAAGCGCCGGCAGGCTCGCGCAGGCTGCCACCTGCGCGAGTGCTTCCGCCGCCATTGCCGCCAGGTCCGCCACGGCGTCGGGCTACCGGCGCCGTCAGGCTGCCAGTGCTGTCTTGGCCTGCGAGGCGATGACCCCGAAAGCGTTCGCGTCGTTGACAGCCAGGTCCGCCAGCAGCTTGCGATCAATCTCGATGCCCGCCAGTCGCAGGCCCGCGATCAGGCGGCTGTAGGAGAGCTCGTGCAGACGCGCGGCCGCGTTGATGCGCGTGATCCACAGCGCCCGGAAATCGCGCTTCTTGGCGCGCCGGTCGCGAAATGCATATTGCCCGGCCTTGATGACCGCCTGCTTGGCGGTGCGATAGATCTTGCGCCGGGCGTTGTAATAGCCCTTCGCCTTGTTCAGCATCTTCTTGTGACGGCGCCCGGCCGTCACGCCACGTTTTACTCGTGCCATGGTTCGATTCCTCTAGCGGGTGCTTTCAATGATTGGGTAACAGCTGGATCAGGCGATTGACATCGCTCTTGTCCACGAGACTGCTGCCGCCGGAGCGCTTGTGGCGCTTGCGCTTGGAATCTATGTGACCGAGATTGTGGCGACGACCCGACGAATAGCTCTTGAAGCCATTTGCCGTTTTGCGGAAACGCTTGGACGCCGCCCGGTTGGTTTTCAACTTGGGCATGACTCAACTCCATTTTGTAGCAAAAGGTTCGCAAGGCTGCTTGCGCGGCCCGCTTGCCTGCGGATCAGTAACGGCGCGCTCTTGCGAACACGCTGCGACCGATCACTTCTTTTTTGGTGAAAACACCATGATCATCTGCCGCCCTTCCATCATCGGGAACTGCTCGACGATCGCCGCGGCGGCGAGATCGACCTGGACCCGATCCAGGAGCTTGCGACCAATATCCTGGTGCACCATTTCACGGCCGCGGAACCTCAGGGTTACCTTGGCCTTGTCACCCTCAGCCAGGAAGCGGAGCAGATTACGCACTTTGACCTGGTAATCCGCCTCTTCCGTGCCGGGACGAAACTTTACTTCCTTGACCTGCTGCTGCTTCTGCTTGCGCTTGGCAGAGTGCGCCTTCTTGTTCTGTTCGAACAGGAATTTGCCGAAGTCCATTACCCGCACCACCGGCGGTTCGGCCGTGGGCGAAACTTCAACCAGATCGAGCTCGGCGGCTTGCGCCAGGGCCATCGCTTCGAATCTGGTCATCACCCCGGCCTGCGCTCCGTCTGCTCCGATCACCCTTACCGAGGGCGATGTGATCTCGTCGTTGCGTCGGATGCGCTTCGTTGCAATGGCTATACGTCAATCCTCCAAAACCTGGCGCCCGCGACTTTCGAGCTCCACCGCCAGACGCTCGATGAACGTCTGTACAGGCATGGTGCCCAGGTCTTTGCCGCTGCGGGAACGCACGGAAATCAAACTCGCCGCAACCTCCTTGTCCCCTGCGACCAACAGGTAAGGCACGCGCTGCAGCGTATGTTCGCGAATCTTAAAGCCGACTTTCTCGTAGCGCAAGTCGCATTCGACCAGAAGCCCTTGTTTTCTCAGCAAATCTGCCGTTTTCAGCACGTATTCGTCCTGGCGGTCGGTAATGCCCATCAGCACAACCTGCACCGGCGCCAGCCAGGTGGGGAGCTTGCCGGCGTGGTGTTCCAGCAATATGCCAAAAAACCGCTCGAGTGAGCCGAAGATGGCCCGGTGCAGCATGACCGGCGTCTGCTTCTGGCTGTGCTCGTCGATGTAGTGCGCACCGAGGCGCGCGGGCATGTTCAGGTCGACCTGCAGGGTGCCGCATTGCCAGTCGCGGCCAATGGCATCGCGGAGCACGAATTCGAGTTTCGGGCCGTAGAAGGCGCCCTCGCCCGGGTTGAGGGTGTACTGGATGCCGGCCGCATCGGCGGCCTGCTTGAGCGCCGCCTCCGACTGATCCCATACCGCGTCGGAACCCACCCGCTTGGCCGGCCGGTCGGAAAACTTGATCTGCACATCGTCGAAGCCGAAATCCCGGTAAATGCTGAGAATCAGCTGCGTCATGGCGACCGATTCGGAGGTGATCTGCTCGGGGGTGACGAACACGTGGGCGTCGTCCTGGGTGAAGGCGCGCACGCGCATCAGTCCGTGCAGCGCGCCCGAAGGCTCGTAGCGGTGCACTTTGCCGAATTCCGCAAAGCGTACCGGCAGCTCGCGGTAGCTGCGCAGACCCTGTTTGAAGATCTGCACATGGCCCGGGCAGTTCATGGGCTTGATCGCATACACCCGCTCATCGGGGGTCTGCGTCGTGTACATGTTCTCGCCAAACTGCTCCCAGTGGCCGGAGGCCACCCACAGGCTGCGATCCATGAGCTCGGGTCCGTTGACCTCCTGGAAACCAGCCCGCTCCTGGCGCTCGCGCATGTAACTGATCAGCCGCTGGAAGATGCGCCAGCCCTTCGGGTGCCAGAAGACCGCGCCGGGCGCTTCTTCCTGCATGTGAAACAGGTCGAGCTCGCGCCCGATGCGCCGGTGGTCGCGCTTCTCGGCCTCTTCGAGCCGGTGCCGGTAGGCATCGAGCTGCTTCTGATCGGGCCAGGCGGTGCCATAGATCCGCTGCAACATCTCGTTGCGCGAATCGCCGCGCCAGTAGGCGCCGGCCACCTTCATCAGTTTGAAGGCCTTGAGCTTGCCGGTCGAGGGCACATGCGGGCCACGGCACAGATCGGCCCAATCGCCCTGCCCGTAAAGGCCAATAGGCTCGGTGGCCGGGATGCCGGCGATGATCTCGGCCTTGTATTTCTCGCCCATGCTCAGAAAATGCGCGACCGCTGCATCGCGCGAGAGCTCGCGTCGTTGCACCACGAGATCGGCCTTCGCCAGCTCGCGCATGCGATCTTCGATAGCGGCCAGATCATCGGTCGTGAACGGACGCGAGTAGGCGAAATCGTAGAAGAAACCATCCTCGATCACCGGACCTATGGTCACCTGCGCCTCGGGGTAGAGCTGCTTGACCGCCTGCGCCAGCAGGTGCGCGGTCGAATGGCGAATGACGCTCAGGCCGTCGGCATCGCGATCGGTGACGATGCTGAGTGAGACGTCCTTGTCGATGCGGAACGAGGTATCGACCAGTTTGCCATCGACGCGCCCTGCAAGTGCGGCACGCGCCAGGCCCGCGCCAATGCTGGCGGCCACGTCGGCCACGCTCAGCGGCTGATCGTAGCTGCGCTGCGAGCCATCAGGCAGAGTAATAGTCGGCACTTGATTTTGAGCCTATGGACGAAATTGGTAGGCGTGACTGGGATCGAACCAGCGACCACCACCATGTCAAGGTGATGCTCTACCACTGAGCTACACGCCTGTTTCAGCGGGGCGAAAGATACCGGAGGCGTGCGGCACTGGCAAGGTAAAGCGCGGTTTAATAAGTGTTTTCAGGCTTTGCGCACGGCCGCTGCTGGGGGCGCGTCGAAACCCAGTTCCAGCTCGAATTGCCGTAATGCGTCGAGCTGGTCACGCACCGTCGCCGCCTGCTCGAACTCCAGGTTACGGGCGTGGGCATACATCAGCTCCTCCAGGCGGCGGATCTCGCGTCCCGCCTCGGCCAGATTGCGCGGTACCGCGATCGGCGCCACGCGCGCTGTTCCCCGCCCCCGCCCGCGCGCCAGCGGCGCCGGGGCCGAGCGTGCGCCTTCCATGACATCGGCAACGGGTTTGACGATGCTGCGTGCTTCGATGCCATGTTCCAGGTTATAGGCGCGCTGACGCTCGCGGCGCCGCAGCGTCTCATCGATGGCGCGCTGCATCGACACCGTAACCTTGTCGGCATAGAGAATGGCGCGCCCACGCAGGTTGCGCGCCGCGCGACCGATGGTCTGAATGAGCGAGCCGGCCGAGCGCAGAAAGCCCTCCTTGTCGGCATCGAGTATGGCCACCAGCGCTACCTCCGGCATATCCAGGCCCTCGCGCAACAGGTTGATGCCCACCAGCACGTCGAACTTTCCCAGGCGCAGATCACGGATGATCTCCACCCGCTCCACGGTTTCGATGTCGGCATGCAGATAACGCACGCGTACTCGGTGCTCGGTCAGGTATTCGCTCAGGTCTTCGGCCATGCGCTTGGTGAGCGTGGTGATCAACACCCGCTCGTTGGCGGACACGCACAATCTGATCTCGCTCAAGACGTCGTCGATCTGCGTGCCGGCGGGCCGCACTTCGATTTCCGGATCGAGCAGGCCGGTCGGGCGCACCACCTGCTCGACGCGCTGCCCTTCGTGGCTCGCCTCGTAAGGCCCCGGTGTGGCGGAAACAAAGATCATCTGCGGCGCCAGGCGTTCCCACTCCGCAAATTGCAGCGGACGATTGTCGAGCGCCGACGGCAGGCGAAATCCGTACTCGACCAGCGTTTCCTTGCGCGACCGATCGCCTTTGAACATGGCGCCAAGCTGCGGGATGGTCTGGTGGCTCTCATCGACGATCAGCAGTGCGTTGGCGGGCAGGTAATCGAACAGGCACGGCGGCGGCTCGCCCGCTTCGCGCCCCGAGAGATAGCGCGAGTAATTCTCGATCCCCGAGCAGTAGCCGACCTCGCGGATCATCTCGAGATCAAACTGGGTACGCTGCTCCAGGCGCTGCGCCTCGACCAGTTTGTTGTCGGCGTGAAGCACCAGCAGTCGTTCGCGCAATTCGTCGCGGATCAGATCGAGCGCCGAGATCAGCCGATCGCGCGGCGTCACGTAATGAGTGCCCGGGTAGACGGTAAAACGCGGGATGCGCTGCAGCACCTTGCCCAGCAGCGGGTCGAGCAGTGACAGGTTCTCGATCGTGTCGTCGTTGAGTTCAACACGCACGGCATCGCGGTTCGACTCGGCGGGGAAGATATCGATGATGTCGCCGCGTACCCGAAAGGTGCCGGGCTGCAGCTCCAGATCGTTGCGCGTGTACTGCATCTCGGCCAGCCGGCGCAGCAGTTTGCGCTGATCGATGCGCTCGCCCCGTACCAGGTGCAGCACCATTGACAGGTAGGCCTGCGGATCGCCCAGACCATAGATGCACGACACGGTGGCCACGATGATCGCATCGCTCCGTTCCAGCAGGGCCTTGGTGGCGGAGAGGCGCATCTGCTCGATGTGTTCGTTGGTGGACGCGTCCTTCTCTATATAAGTGTCGCTCGAAGGCACGTAGGCCTCGGGCTGGTAATAATCGTAGTAGGACACGAAATATTCGACTGCATTGCGCGGGAAGTAGCCGCGCAGTTCGCCGTACAGCTGCGCCGCCAGGGTCTTGTTGTGGGCCATCACCAGCGTCGGGCGCTGTACCCGGGTGATGACATTGGCGATGGAGAAGGTCTTGCCCGAACCGGTGACCCCGAGCAGCGTCTGGTGCGCCAGGCCACTTTCCAGTCCTTCCGTCAGGCGCTCGATGGCCTGCGGTTGATCGCCCGCAGGCTGATAGCTGGAAACCAGTTCAAAGGGTCGAGATTCCATGGCGCGTCCGCTAATATAGCTCAGCTTTTCCGCACGCTTCGCAATTGAGAGGCATCTCGTGACCCTAGTCGTTTCCCGGCGCGCGCAGCGCGTCAAGCCCTCGCCTACCCTGGCCGTTACTGCACTGGCCGCCCGCCTGAAAGCGGAAGGCAAGGATGTCATTGGCCTCGGCGCCGGCGAACCCGATTTCGACACCCCCGCCCACATCGCTGCCGCCGGCGTGCAGGCGATTACCAGCGGTTTCACGCGCTACACCAATGTCGATGGCATTCCCGAACTTAAGGACGCCATCATTGCCAAGTTCAAACGCGACAACAACATCAGCTACGAGCGCAAACAGGTGCTGGTCTCCTCGGGCGCCAAACAGACCATCTTCAATCTCTGCCTCGCTGTGCTCGATGAGGGCGATGAAGCGATTATTCCCGCGCCCTACTGGGTGTCGTATCCGGACATGGTGCTGCTGGCGGACGGCGTACCGGTGATGCCCTACGCCGGACCCGAGCAGGGTTACAAGATAACGCCCGCGCAGCTCGAGGCCGCGATCACCCCTAAAACGCGCCTGCTGCTGATCAACAGCCCCAGCAACCCGACCGGCGCGGCGTACAGCGCCGCCGAATGGCGCGCGCTGGGCGCGGTACTGCTCAGGCATCCACGCATCGTCATCGGCACCGACGATATGTACGAAAAGATTTATTGGGGCGCCGAACCCTTCACCAGTCTGCTGACCATGGTTCCAGAGCTCTATGATCGCACCGTGACGATCAATGGCTGCTCCAAGGCCTATGCCATGACCGGTTGGCGCATTGGCTATTGCGGTGGCCCGGCTGAAGTGGTGGCGGCCATGACCACGATCCAGGGGCAATCGACTTCGAATGCCGCCAGCATGAGCCAGAAGGCGGCCGTTGCAGCACTGACCGGCGATCAGACCTGTGTTGCCACCATGAACAAGGCGTTCAAGGAGCGGCATGATTATTTCGTTGCCGCGCTCAACACGCTGCCCGGAGTCTCCTGCCACCCCGCCAGCGGCGCGTTCTATGCTTTTGCCGACGTGCGCCAGGCCATCAGGAATCTCGGACTCAAGGACGACAACGCCCTGGCCGAGCACCTGATCCACAACGCCGGCGTTGCGGTCGTCGCCGGCTCAGGGTTTGGGGCTCCCGGGCACATTCGCATGTCGTTCGCGTGCAGCAGAGAGATGCTGGAGAAGGCCGTGAGCAGGATGCGCACCGCCCTGACCCTCTGAACGGGTCTTAAGCTCAGATTCCTTGACGTTCGCGCCCCCTGCCCTGAGAATTCACGCCGCTCGCGAGCAGGTGGTTTTGACCGCGCGCACCTTGCAGGTTTTTTTCGGTTCCCTGGTAGCTCAGTTGGTAGAGCGTCGGACTGTTAATCCGTTGGTCGTTGGTTCGAGTCCAACCCAGGGAGCCATTCATAAAAACATGTTATTTTTCAATTAGCTTTAATGCATATTTACGGTATCACTTGAGATGTTCTTGCGGTATGTTCGGTTGGGCTGCTCAATCGTTTTGGTTAAGTAGCCTGACGGGATCAGCGCCTGCTTTTTGATTTACCTCGCGTGCCGCAAGCGCCGACCTGCAAGGTATCAAGGGGCACACGAATCGACTCGCATGTCACCTGTACCGATCTAAACAACCTATTGATCACTGAATCGCGTGAGGTTCGCGTGTGCTGCGGTGCCGCGGTATATCTTGCACCCCGCTCGCCTAGCAATTTCCACAAATGGTACTGCAGAGCGTCACAGTTGCAGCCCTTGCGCGCGATATAGTCCTGATGAAATGCATGACGACATCAATGCCCGTAGCGCAGCGCCAAATGGATCTGAGCGGGGATGGCACTCGGTAGCGCCTCGATTCATATTGAATTTGAATTCAACATTGGTCTACTATGTTCCTCGCCCAAAGGACCATCTGGCCTTTAAGGTTGCAAATCCTTCCACTCCTAAACCGACGCCCACCTAAGCCCCTCGGCGACAGTTTCAAATGCGACTTATCGCGCGAGTTCGCTCTCAGATGCGCCATCCCAAAGTGCTTGCCTCAAAAACTCACAAGCCCCATGGCCAATCAGTCGCGATTTATCGTGCCCTCCTATCGGTTTTTATCGCGACACTTATGGCTCATAGCGCGGCCGGTGGCGGCGCCCCATTTGATCTCATCATCCGTCACGGAACCCTCCTCGATGGCTCCGGACAACGCAGGATGTCCGCCGATATCGGCATCATCCGTGACCGCATCGTTTCAGTGGGAAATCTGCAAACCCAATATGCCTTAACTG
>JBAVRE010000289.1:0-5399 GCA_049694695.1 Steroidobacteraceae bacterium
CGACGATGTGGCGCGTGCTGTCGGCGGGTCACCGGCCAGGCGCCGCGACCGAATCAGCGGCGGACAGCGAGGCGTCAACCGCGCGTGACAGCCGCCGGGGCAGGGACCGGCGGCAGCTCAAAGAGCGTGCGCGCCGCGGCGCTCGTGTGTGCGGCGCACTCTTCAAGGCTTTCATTGCGCCAACGGGCGACGGTCGCGGCAATATGTGGCAGAAAGCGCGGCTCGTTACGCCGTAAGGCGGGTTTGGGTTTTAGATCGCGCGGCAGCAACCAGGGGCCATCGGTCTCGAGCAGCAATCGCCCGCGCGGAATCCGGCTGACCAGCTGCTGCAGGTGCTGGCCACGGCGCTCATCGCAGATCCAGCCGGTGATGCCGATGTGCAGACCGAGCTCCAGGTAGGCTTCGAGCTCCTGCGGCCCGCCGGTAAAACAGTGGGCCACGCCCCGCAAGGGCTGCCCCAGTGCGCGTAGTGCGGCGAGGAAGTCGTGGTGCGCATCGCGCTGGTGCAGAAACAGCGGCTTGCCGCATTCCAGCGCCAGTTCCATTTGCAGAGTGAAGGCGTGGCGCTGCGCAGCATGGGGCGCGTAGTTGCGGAAATAGTCGAGGCCGCATTCTCCAGCCGCCACGACGCCCGGTTGCAGCAACAAAGCGCGCAGCTGTGGCAGCTCTGCGGCAGTCAACTCGGCGGCGTGATGCGGGTGTACGCCGGCCGTGGCGAATAGCCGCTGCGGATGGCTGCGCGCCAGTTCGAGCGCTGCGGCGCTGCCGTCCAGGGTCGAGCCGGTGACAATCAGCTGTGCTACGCCGGCAGCCTGCGCGCTCTGCACCACGGCTTCGCGATCATCCGCAAAGCTGTCGTGGGTAAGATTGATGCCAATGTCGATCAGCTCCATGGGCGCGACAGTTTACACGCCGACCCGCGCCGCGCCCCTGATATCATGGGCGCATGACTACTGCGGCCCTGCGGCAATTGCCCCTGTTTGACCGCCCCGGCGACCCCGGCAGCCTGCGGGTCCGGCACAGTGCCCGGGCGCGACGACTCTCGATCAGGGTGTTTCGCGATGGGGCCGTGGAAGTCGTTGCGCCGCCCAGAGCGCGCCCCGCGCTGATCGCCGACTTCGTGGCGCGTCACCGTGACTGGATTGCCAGGCAGCAGCTGCGGGTGGGGCCCTTTGATAGTCGGTTTCCGCCGCAGTCGATCGTGCTGCGCGCGAGTGCCGAAACCTGGGTTTGTGAGCCCTTGGTCGAACGTGGCGCGTTGCTCGGGCGCCTGGCGGCGCGCGCCCACGAACTGTTCGCTCCGCAGCTGCGCGAGCTGGCGGCGCTCATGGGCGTGGGCTTCAGGCGACTGCAGATCCGGCACCAGCGCACCCGCTGGGGGAGCTGTTCGGCGCGCGGCACGATCAGTCTCAACTGCTGCCTGCTGTTTCAGCGGCCCGAAGTGGTGCGCTATCTGCTGGTGCATGAGCTGACGCATCTCACTCACATGAATCACAGTGCCAGGTTCTGGACCGCGGTTGAGCGCTTCGAGCCCAATTGGCGCGAACTCGATCGTGAGTTATGCCGGGGATGGAGCCAGGTACCCGGTTGGCTGGTCACACGGAGCACTTAATTGAAGCCGCAACCCCCGATTGATGACCACGCCGGAAGCGTCGATCTGAGCGACGAGCCGGTGCACTGGGATCTGGGCACCTCGCAGTCGTACGGCGAGTATCTGCATCTCGATCTTCTGCTCCAGGCGCAGCAACCGCTGACCGCCGAACACAGTGAAATGTTGTTCATCATCGCGCACCAGGTCTCGGAGTTGTGGATGCGGCTCATGCGCCACGAGCTCACTGCCGTCATGGGCTGCGTGCGCCGCGATGAGCTGGATCCCTCCTTCAAGATGCTGGCGCGCGTGGCGCGCGTGCAGACCCAGTTGCTCGCCGTGTGGGAAGTGCTCTCCACCATGACGCCGTTTGACTATACGGCGTTTCGCAATGCGCTGGGCCGCTCCTCCGGATTCCAGTCCTACCAATACCGGTTGATCGAGTTCCTGCTCGGTAACAAGACCGCCGAATTGATCGAAGTGCACAAGCGTGAGCCGAAGATCTATGAGTTGCTGACCCGGACCCTGCAGGCACCGAGTCTGTACGACGAAGTATTGCGCTTGCTGTCACGGCGCGGTTATGAGGTGCCGCAGGAGCTGCTGGTGCGCGACTTCACGCAGCCTTACAGCGCCAGCAAGTCGGTGACCGCGGCCTGGCTCAGCGTGTATCACAATGCCGAGAAGGACTGGGATCTGTACGAACTGGCCGAGCGTCTGGTCGATCTCGACCATCACTTCCAGTTATGGCGATTTCATCATATGAAGACCGTGGAGCGCATCATCGGCTACAAGGCGGGCACAGGTGGTACCGCGGGCGTCTCGTATCTCGCCAAAGCGCTGCGCCTCAGACTGTTCCCGGAGCTGTGGGAGATGCGGACCTCGATGTAGCGCTGCGCTGCCGCCGCCACAGGCGCCAGCCGAGCAGCAGCGCCAGCAGGGCGACGTAGATCAGCGGTTCGCGGATGTCCTTCTTGACCTGCCACCAGTAGTGCCATACGCCGAGAATCGCGATGACATAGATCAGGCGATGCAGGCTCTGCCAGCGACGCTTGAGGCGGCGCATCATCGCGTTGGTCGAGGTGACGGCCAGCGGCACCAGCAGTACCAGCGCTGCAAAGCCGATGGTGATGTAAGGACGCTTCACCAGGTCCTTGACGATGGCTGCCCAGCTGAAACCCTGAAACGGGCCGAGGTAAGTCAGAAAATGCAGCAGCGCATAGCTGAAGGCAAACAGGCCGAGCATGCGCCGCAGCCTGAGTAGCTGGGCATTGCCCGTGAGCTGGCGCAGCGGCGTGACGCAGAGGGTGATGAGCAGCAGATTGAGCGCCGAATGCGCCAGGATGCCCAGCACCTTGCGCACCGGGTCGGCGCCAAGCGAGGGCACCGGCAGTCCCAGTACGCCACCGACCGCCCACGCCAGCGGTACCAGGCAGGCCACGAACAGCAGCGGCTTGTAAACCAGGCGGTAGCGCCGCTCGACCGGATTGGTCGTGGCCATCAGAAGTTGCGGCGCAGGTCCATGCCCTGATAGAGGCTGGCGACCTGGTCGGCGTAGCCGTTGAACATCAGTGTTTCACGTCGTCCAGCCAGGAAGCCGTCGCCGATGCGGCGCTCGGTGGCCTGGGTCCAGCGTGGGTGATCGACCTTTGGGTTCACGTTGGCATAGAAACCATATTCACTGGGAGCCGACAGCGCCCAGGTGTTGGCCGGCTGCTTTTCACTAAAGCGGATCTTGACGATCGATTTCGCGCTCTTGAAGCCGTATTTCCAGGGCAGGTGCACCCGCAGCGGTGCGCCATTCTGGTTGGGCAGCTCACGGCCATACACACCGACCACCATGAGCGCGAGCGGGTGCATGGCCTCGTCGATGCGCAGCGCCTCGACGTAAGGCCAATCGAGCACCGCGCGGCGCTGACCTGGCATCTGCTTCGGATCGAGCAGCGTAGTGAATTCAACGAACTTGGCGCGTGAGCTGGGCTTGAAGCGCGCCAGCAGGTCAGCGAGTGGAAAGCCCACCCAGGGAATGACCATCGACCAGGCTTCGACGCAACGATGCCGATAGATGCGCTCTTCAAGCGGGTGCGGCTTGAGTATGTCTTCAATCGTAAAAGTGCCGGTGACGGCGGCTTCCCCAGCGATCGTCACGCTCCACGGTTTAGTGCGCAGGGTCGATGCGTTGGCGGCCGGGTCACCCTTGTCGAGGCCGAATTCGTAGAAGTTATTGTAGCCGGATATCTCCTCGAAAGTGTTGGTCTTATCGGTCACCGAGTAACGCGGGCTGCGCGTGTACTTGAGCGCGGCTGCGGGGGTGGCCGCGGCCGGCGCGCGTCCCGGCAATAGGCTGCCGGCTGCCAGCCCCAGGGCAGCGGTCAGCACATCGCGGCGCATATGAAAGAAGCGCTCCGCAGTAATCTCGGAGGGGCGGATGCCGGGCAACTTGAGTCGGGGCATGGATTTCACCTGTGGCGGCTCCGCAGCGGGGAATGGGCCGCCGTTGATTCTATATCGTCGCTGACGCTGCCAAGGTTACACCGCAAACTCACAATCAGACCGCGCTGGTCGTCGAACCATGCCCCGACCAGCGCACGGCGCGCACGTTGGGCAGATTCACCAGTGCCGCGGGTGAGCCGTTGACGTAGGTGCCCGCGCCAACCAGCTGCAGGTGCCCGAGATCGGCCGGGCTGTTGCCGTAGGCGCAGCTGCGCGTGGGCCGGTGGGTCTGCAGCAAGGCCTGCAGGCAGCGCACTTTCTCCGCGCCGCGGCGGTTGGCAGAGCACAGCGCGCCATGCAGGCGGCCATCCGCGTGCCAACGCAGCTGCGTGCAGATGACTTCATCGAAACCCAGGGCTGCAGCGATGGCCGGCACGTATAGATCCGGGCTGGCTGAGAGCAGCACCAGGTGCGCACCAGCGCTGCGTTGTGCGCTGATCTGCTCGAGTGCCTCGGCAAAGACACCACCGCGCAGCAGCTTGGCAATAAAGATCTGGTTCCAGCGTTCCAGTTCACTGCGCGTCAGCCCGCCCAGGGTCAGACGGATGACGGCGCTCTTGAGCTCACCGCGATCGCGCTTTACGGCGGCAAATTTCAGCACTGGCAGCAGGCACATCGGCAGCCGCCAGAGTCGCAGCGGATGTCGCCCGAGGTAGCCCAGCAGGTAACCCACAAGTGTATCGCTGCGCGTGATGGTCCCGTCCAGATCAAAGACGGCCAGCGTCGTCACGGCGCCCTCGGGCGCTGGCGCGGAGGACACGGGCGGCGCGGGCACTCAGGCCGCCTTGCCGGCACCTGCCAGTTGTCGCAGCACGTAATGCAGGATGCCGCCGTGCTGGAAATACTCGCGCTCTTTGGGCGTGTCGATACGCACCCGCACCTCGAAACGGATCGCAGCGCCGTTGTCTGGCGTCGCCACCACTGTAACGCTCCTGGCGCTGCCACCGGCCAGCCCCTGGATCTCAAAGCGTTCGCGGCCGCTGAGTCCGAGGCTCTGCGCGCTCTGGCCGTCCTGGAACTGCAGCGGCAGCACACCCATGCCGATCAGGTTGGAACGATGGATGCGCTCGAAGCTCTCGGCGATCACCGCGCGGACGCCGAGCAGCTTCGTCCCCTTCGCCGCCCAGTCTCGGGAGGAGCCCGATCCGTACTCCTTGCCGGCCAGTACCACCAGTGGGACCCCTTCCTCTGCGTAGGCCATCGCGGCGTCGTAGATCGCCACTTCGGCCTCCCCTCCGGGGAAGCGCCGAGTGAAGCCACCTGCCCGCTCGACCAGCAGGTTGCGCAGGCGGATGTTGGCGAAGGTGCCGCGGATCATCAC
>JBAVRE010000290.1:0-12161 GCA_049694695.1 Steroidobacteraceae bacterium
GTATATCAATGGCACGCCATCGAGCGTGAACATCAGCGCGGCGGCGGCCAGTGCTGCCGGCTGACCGAAGCGGGCGATCGCTCTATCCTGGTCGTGGTTGTCGGAGAAGCGCAGGCGCAAAGCGCCATGTTCATAGAGCGCGGCATCGCGGCGCCATTGCTCACGCACGGCGCTGGCCGGACCCTGCCCGAGTATCGCTGCCGCCGTGGCGTGGTACAGATTCCAGGAATAGTCGAGATCGAAGGCCCGGGCGATCAGATCGGGCTGCTCCGATTCCGCCAGCATGACGATATCCGGCTTGAGGGCCGTCAATTCGACGCGCGCCTGTTCCCAGAATTCGGTGGGCACTCCGGAAGCCACATCGCAGCGGAAGCCATCCAGATCGAAATCCCTGAGCCAGTATTTCAGCATGTCGATCATGTAACGACGCAGCTGCGCGTTGTCGTAGTTCAGATCGGCCACATCGGCCCAGTCGGGCTGCGGCGGAATGATCCTGCCGCCGGCATCGTGCGTATAGAACGCCGGGGTTTTCATCAGCACGGAATCCCACGAGGTGTGGTTGGCGACCACATCGATGATGACCTTGAGAGTGCGCTTATGCGCCTCGCCGACCAGCCGGTGAAGATCAGCGGCCGTGCCGTATTCAGGGTTGATGGCGTAGTAGTCGCGCACCGCATAGGGGCTGCCGAATGTGCCCTTGGCTTTGAGCTTGCCCACCGGATGAATGGGCATCAGCCAGAGAATATTCACGCCCAGCCGCTGCAACCGGTCGAGCTGCGCGGTGACGCCGTTGAAATCACCCGTGCTGGAGAAATTGCGCGGGAAGATCTGGTAGATCACGCCGTCATGCACCCAGGCCGGACTGCTGCGCGCCTGGTCGCGGGAGTAGTCATGCGCGGCAGGCGCATCGGCCAGCGCCACGCCGCACACCAGCAGCAGCAGCGCACACGCACTCAAGCGCGATGTTTGAATCATGGGCCCCTACCCTTTCGTGCATGGTTCACGAGCCCGGTGACGATAGACGCAGCACTCAGCCGCCACGTATGAATACGTATGCGTGCCAGTCGGAACAGCTACGCCAGCGGCTAAGCTGCGCAGACCAATAACAGGGGGCGCTCTTGAACCGGAGTACGGCACTCACACACGCCTGGTGGCACGGCGCGGTGATCTACCAGATTTACCCGCGCAGCTTTCTCGATACCAATGGCGATGGCGTCGGTGACCTGCCGGGGATCATCGACAAGCTCGACTATGTCGCGAGCCTGGGCGTGGAAGCCATCTGGATTTCACCCTTCTTCAAGTCGCCGATGGCTGATTTCGGCTATGACATCGCCGACTATCGGGCTGTCGATCCGCTGTTTGGCACGCTCGGGGATTTCGACCGCCTGCTCGGCAAGGCCCATGGCCTGGGGCTCAAGGTGATGATCGATCAGGTGCTCAGCCACACTTCGGCCGAGCACGCCTGGTTCAGGGAAAGCCGTCAAAGCCGCGACAATGCGCGCGCCGACTGGTACGTGTGGGCCGATGCGCGCCCGGATGGCGGGCCGCCCAACAACTGGCTGTCGATCTTCGGCGGCGCGGCCTGGAAGTGGGAGCCGCGCCGCTCACAGTATTACCTGCACAATTTCCTCTCCGAGCAGCCGGACCTCAACTTCCACCGCCCGGAGGTGCGCCAAGCCGTACTCGACAACCTGCAGTTCTGGCTCGAGCGGGGCGTCGATGGCGTGCGGCTGGACGCGATCAACTTCTGCTTTCACGACAGCCAGCTGCGCGATAACCCGCCAAAGCCCGTGGAGCAGCGCAGCGGCCGTGGCTTTCGTGCCGACAACCCGTACGCGTATCAGTACCACATCTACGACAACACGCGGCCGGACAATCTGCCGTTTATTGAGGAGCTGCGCACGCTGATCGATCGCTATCCTGGCCGCGTGACGCTGGGTGAAATCTCCGCGGAAAATTCCGGCGCAGCGATTGCCGAGTACACCCGGCCCGGCCGCCTGCACATGGGCTACAGCTTTGAGTTGCTGGGCAGTGACCATACGCCCGCGCACATACGCGCCACTGTCGAGGGCGCACTCGCCGCGTCGCCCGAGGCCTGGCCTTGCTGGGCGATTTCCAATCATGATGTCGAACGTGTCGTCACTCGCTGGGGCGCCAAAGATTCGCCCGCCCATCTGGCTACCCAGCTCACGGCGCTGGTCTGCTCGTTGCGCGGCGCGGTGTGCGTGTACCAGGGCGAAGAGCTGGGTCTGGGCGAAGCCGAACTGCCCTTCGAAGCGCTGCGCGATCCCTACGGCATTGCCTTTTGGCCCTCATTCAAGGGGCGCGATGGTTGCCGCACGCCGATGCCGTGGCAGCAGGTCGAGCGTGGCGGCTTCAGCAGCGGCAAGCCCTGGTTGCCGGTGCCGGCGCAACACCTGGCGCACGCTGTCGAAGTGCAGGAGCGCGCTGCGCATTCAACTCTGCACGCGTTCCGACGCCTGTTGCATTGGCGCAAGCAGCAGCCCGCATTGCTGTGGGGTTCGATCGAGTTTCTGGCGGCGACCGAGGCCGTGCTGGCCTTCACTCGGCGCCTCGGCAAGGAGCAGCTGCTGGTCGCCTTCAATCTCTCACCGAATAACGTGTCCGCCGATTTGCCACGGGTGATGCCGGGCCAGCCAGTGAGCGGGCATGGTTTGCCGGAGGGCCTCCTGCAGGGCGCGCGGCTCACCTTGCCGCCGCACGGCGTGCTGTTCATGCAACTCCGGTGACTTGACCCGATGCCAAGTATCTTGGCATTATCTATTCTATAATGATTGTATCTTATTAATTTATATAATTATTTTAATTCAATATCTCGTCATTAAACTAGTTATTCCTGCGATACAATGACCAGGTGCCGCGCCTTGAAACCACCGACCAGATCCTCACTGAACTCGCCAAGGGCCTGACATCGGCCGCGGCGCTGACGCAGCGCTCGGGCCAGTCTCTGTCGGCCATTTCGCGCGCGCTTCGTGAGCTGATCCACAATGGCCGCGCCATTCGAATTGGCCGCACGCGTGGCGCCACGTATGGACGACGACGTGCAGTATCGGACGTCGGCAGCGCCTGGCCACTCTATCAAATCGATCGTGACGGCGAGATCAAAGAGCTGGGCATGCTCTACGCGCTGGCCGGCGATCAATATTATTTTGTCGCGTCTAAAGGCGCGATCAAACAGGGCTTCCGCCCTGCGGTCATTACCGACGGACTGCCCTACTTTCTCCATGACCAGCGGCCCGATGGATTCCTCGGTCGTGCCGTCCCGGCTCGCTACCCCGAGTTGCAGTTACCGGCTCGTGTCAGCGATTGGACTGACGATCACTATCTGCGCTACCTCACTCAGCACGGCTCGGATGCAGTCAGTGACCTGATACTTGGCGAACACCCGCTCAACGAATATCTGCTGGCACGCAATCATCGCCTGGTGATTCAGCCCACCGACCGCGAGCGCCGTTACCCGCCACTTGTGCAGCAGGTGATGCAAGGCGGTTTACCCGGATCCTCGGCGCACGGCGAACACCCCAAGTTCACGGCGCTCATCGACGGGCTTGGTGGTCCACATCATGTGCTCGTGAAATTTTCACCCGAGATCAACAGTGCAGTTGGCCGGCGCTGGTCAGACTTGCTGATCGCCGAACATCACGCCCACGAGCTGTTGCGCGAGGCGCTATTACCAGCCTGCAACTCACGTATTCTGGTATCGGCCGATCGCACCTATCTGGAGGTCGAACGCTTTGACCGGTACGGGCGCGAAGGGCGCGGTGGCGTAACTTCGCTAATGGCCATTGATCTGACCGCCCACGCCGAGCTCGACAACTGGGTCGCGGCAGCGCGGCGTATGCGAGCCAACCATTCCATAGACGCCGCCACGCTGGAGCAGATCCGCCTGATCGCAACCTTTGGCGAGCTGATCGCCAACACCGATCGGCACTTCGGCAACCTGGCATTCCACGATGACTATAGCGGCAGCTTCAGGCTGGCACCGGTCTACGACATGTTGCCCATGCTTTTTGCACCGCTGAACGAGCAGATTCTGCCGCGGGTCTACGTGGTGCCGGCGCCAACGGCCAACAGTCAAAGCGTCTGGCGTCAGGCGCGGGCTCTGGCACTGCGCTACTGGCAGCGGGTTGCGGAAGATCAGCGCATCAGTGAGGACTTTCGCGCAATCAGCGCCACCTGTCGTGCTGCCATTCAGGCGTATCGCTAGCCGCGTCACCGCAGATCGTGGCAACCCTGACTAGGGCGAACTGCCATGCTGTGGCAATATACCCCCAAGAGACCCGGGGACCTTGGGCACACGTCGAGCCCAGAGATCTGCGCTCATGCAAAGCAAACCAACCTCATTCGATATCGCCTATCTGGCGGGCGTTTCCCAACCCACGGTGTCCCGTGCGCTGCGCGGCAGCCCCATGGTCAGCCCCGAGACCCGCAAGCGCATCGAAGCCATTGCGCAGCAGCTGCACTACAAGGTCGACAAGAACGCCTCGAACCTGCGCTTTCAGCGCTCCAATACGCTGGCGCTGCTGCTGTTCGAGGACCCGACGCCCGACGATTCGCTGATCAATCCGTTTTATCTGGCGATGCTGGGCTCGATCACCCGCGCCTGCGCCAGGCGCGGCTACGATCTGCTGGTGTCGTTCCAGCAGCTCTCGGGCGACTGGCACAAAGACTACGAAGACAGTCGCAAGGCTGACGGCCTCATCCTGCTCGGCTACGGCGATTACCTCGCCTACCAATCGCGCCTGGAGCAGCTGGTGAGCCAGGGTACGCATTTCGTACGCTGGGGTGCGGTGATCGCCGGCCAGCCGGGACTATCGATCGGCTGCGACAATTTCCGTGGCGGCTTCGATGCCGCGCATCATCTCCTGCAGCTTGGACGCCGCGCGGTCGCTTTTCTCGGCGACGCCTCCAATCACTATCCCGAATTCATGGAGCGCTATCGCGGCTATGCCGAAGCGCTCGGCCAGGCCGGGCTGAGCGCACTGGCTGCCATGCAGGTGAATGCGCTCAGCACCGAACAATCGGGGTACGATGCTGCCACTGAGTTGCTGGCGCGCGGCGAAAAATTCGATGCCATTGTTGCGGCGAGCGACCTGATCGCCATCGGCGCGATGCGCACCCTGCAGGAGCGCGGCATCGATGTGCCCGGCAGCGTATCGGTAGTCGGCTTCGATGACATTCCGGCGGCGAGCCTGAGCAGTCCACCCCTGACCACCGTCATGCAGGACACGCGTCGTGCCGGTGAAGCGCTGGTCGACACGCTGTTGCGGCTGGTGCAGGAGGAGCACGCCGAGGGCGTGGTCTTGCCCACACGCCTGGTGGTGCGGCGCTCGTGCGGCGCTACGCCTGCGGCTGCGGCACCCGCAACGCCAGCAAGCCGGCGATAAACAGGCACACACCGCCGAGCGTCAGTGCCTGCATGGGCGCACCATGCATGAACTGCTTGAGCATGAAGCCGAGCACACTGGCGGCCACGAGCTGCGGAATCACGATGAAGAAATTGAAGATGCCCATGTAGAGGCCCATTTTTTCGGACGGCACGCTGTCCGAAAGCAGGGCATAGGGAATTGACAGAATAGAAGCCCAGGCGAAGCCTACGCCCAGCATCGAGAGCAGCAGCCAGTCCGGGTCATGAATGAACTGCATCGAGAGCAGACCGAGCGCACCCAGCCAGACATTGACCAGGTGACTGAGACGCAGCCCGAAGCGGCGCACCATGAATGGAATGACGATCGCAGCAAGCGCGGCGAAACCGTTGTAGGCGGCGAACAGCACACCGACCCAGTTGGCGCCGGTGTTGTAGGCGTCGGAAGCCGTATCAATCGTGTGATAGTGCACCTGGGTGATCGCGGCCGTGGTGTAGATCCACATGGCAAACAGCGCCACCCAGGAAAAGAACTGCACTGGCGCGAGCCGGCGCATGGCCTCTGGCATGTGCTGCAGGTCGCGCATGATCGTGGCGAACAGGCCATGACCACTGGCACTGCCGTAAGCGAGCAGCGCCAGTCCCCACAACAGTGATCCGGCGCCGACCAGGTATAACTGTCGGTCTAGCGCATAGTGCGCGACGCAAAACAGCAGCACCAGGCCGAGCAATGACCACAGCACAGCGTTGCGACGCTGCGCCAGCGGCGGCGGCACTACTTGAGTAGCAGTCGAGCCGAGCGTTGCATCGGCGAAGGCGTGCAGTTGTTCAGGCGGATACTCGCGCGTGCGCAGCACCGTCCAGACGATGGCGCCAAGCAGCACCACGGCGCCCAGATCAAAGGCATAGCGCACGGTATCCGGAATGGCCGCTGCGCCACTCGTGCCGGCGGCGTGATTGCTGACTCCGGCGCGCGTCAGTATCCAGGGCAACATGCTGGCCACCACCGCGCCAACGCCGATGAAGAAACTCTGCATCGCGTAGCCGGTGGGGCGCTGCGCCGGCTTGAGCTGGTCACCCACAAAGGCGCGGAATGGTTCCATCGACACGTTGATCGAGGCATCGAGGATCCACAGCAGGCTGGCGGCGATCCACAGCGCTGGCGAGCGCGGCATGGCCAACAGCGCCGCCGAGGCCAGCAGCGCGCCGACCAGGAAATACGGGCGGCGGCGTCCAAGCCGCGTCCAGGTGCGATCGGAGTAATAGCCGATGAGCGGCTGTACCAATAATCCGGTCAGGGGCGCTGCGATCCACAGTGAAGGTATGGCGTCGACACTGGCGCCCAGGGTCTGGAAGATGCGGCTGACATTGGAGTTTTGCAGCGCGAAGCCAAACTGCAGACCGAGGAATCCAAAACACATGTTCCAGATCTGCCAGAACGAAAGTGTCGGACGCTCGGACGCAGCGGGCGCTTGCGATGCCACAGTCTGGTTGCCGGCCATGAATCCCCCGAATCCAATGAATGCCCGGAGCCTGTTTACACTACTTGGCGTCCGGCCGCTAACCCACAGCCTGACCGCTTGATTCACGCACCACCAGTTCGCCTGGCAGGATCGCCGAAGGCGCAAAGCGCCGACTGCATTGGCGCCAGCCGCGCGACTGGCAGCCCGTGTAGCCTCGCAGTCGGGTGCTGTGCCGTTCTAAGAGACGGCCGCCCCGGCGGATAGCGCCTCAGGGCTGGCCGCTCCAGATTGACGTAAGTTCGTAGCTCATTCCAGCCGCGACGGTCACAGGTGCATCGGCGCTCAAGCGCGCCGCGTTGAAGGGTGCCTGAGGAAAAGCGAGCGCCGTCATCACGGTCTCGCCCTGGTTGATGAAGATCTCCACCGACGAGCGATCGAGGTAGATCTGCAGCGTGAGCGTATCCGGATGACCCAGCATCGGCGCGCTCTGTAGGCGCGCGAACGCCTCACTGAAGGCTACTGCGCCTGATCTGGAGCGATCGAGCTGATAGCGCTGATGCGGCCGGTCAATGCGCAACACAAGTTCTTCGCTGTGCGCGTTATGGAAGCTGAGGCTCACTGCTTTTGAGCGGCCCAGTTGCAACGTCAGGCGGAGTTCGAGTGGGGAGGCTCCGCGCAACGCGGCATCCACAAGCTCGGTGGGCGTCACTACGGTGCCCGTCGGTAACAGGGCGCTGCGCCTGCGCAGTCCCTCAAGCTCGGTCACGGGCGCCGCATGCAACTCCAGGCCGCGCGGCGTACGCGCCAGTTGCAGTTCGCGCGGCAAGGTCATGGCGCTGCGCCAGCGTTCCGTCGGCACGTCCTGCGCGTAACTCCAGTTGCTCATCCAGCCGAGGAACAGCGTGCGGCCGTCGCCGGCGGGCAAGCCAGACCAGGTCGCACCGGCATAGTTGTCGGTGCCGTAGTCGAGCCACTGCGCGTCGGCTTGCCGCTGCTGCGAGCGCCCGCGCTCGAGACTGAAGCGGTGGCCGTCGAAACCTCCGACGAAGTACTGGGTGCCAGAGCCGCCGTTTGGCGCACCGGGATTGACGCTCACGAGCAGTACGAAGCGGCGCGTGCCCTCGCCCGTCACTTTCATCTCGACGAGATCCGGACACTCCCAGACGCCGCCGTGCCCGCCCAGGCCACGACCGAAATCGCTCTCGTGCCGCCAGTTCTTCAGATCGGGCGAGGAATAGAAGCTGACCTGATCCTTCGCGGCCAGGATCATGGTCCAGCGCCGGGTGGGCGCGAACCAGAACACCTTGGGATCGCGAAAATCGCGCACGCCGGGGTTCTTCAACACGGGGTTGCCGGCGAATTTGGCCCAACTGCGGCCGCGGTCGAGGCTGTAGGCCAGGCCCTGCGATTCGATGTCCGTCGCGCCCGGCCGCTCGCGGCTCATGTCGTGATACGCGAACACGGCTACCAGCGGCGGACGCTCTGCGCTACCAAGGCCTGAGGTGTTTTTCCGATCGTACACGGCGCTACCGGAGAAGATGGCGCCATGCTCATCCGGGTAAAGCGCGATAGGCAGCTGCTCCCAGTGCACGAGATCCCGGCTGACCGCGTGCCCCCAGTGCATCGGGCCCCAGCGCGTGCTGTAGGGGTGATACTGGTAGAAGAGATGATACTCGCCATCGACGTATACCAAACCGTTCGGATCGTTCATCCACTGCGCAGCCGGCGTGAAATGCAGTTGCGGACGCCAGGGCTCGTCGTAGAGCTCATCGGCATGGCCAGGCGTGGTGATTGGCGCCGCCAGCAGCAGCGCGGCGCATAGTGCCCGGCCAGTCCGCCTCCCGATGCAGCGCATGGCGTGGTTCATGCGGTCTTCAGCCGCTCCTGGATGCGCTCGAGCGATTCGCCCTTGGTCTCGATCACCATGGTGCGCACCCAGATGAGCTGCAGCACCATCATGCCGGCGAAGAAGGCGAACACGGCGCCCGGGGCGAAGGCCGTAACCATCTTCGGAAAAAACGAAGTCAACAGCGCGGCGAAGATCCAGTGCGTGAAACTGCCGAGTGCCTGGCCCTCGGCGCGATGGCGGTTCGGAAAGATCTCGGAGATATAGACCCAGATGACCGCGCCCTGACCGATGGCGTGCGCGGCGACGAAGGCGAAGATGCAGGCCGGCACAATGCTGTAGTGCTGCGAATAAAAAGCCCAGGACACCAGGCTCAAGGAAGCGATATAGCCGAAGGAGCCGACGAACAGGAGCGTGCGACGCCCGAGCCGGTCGATGAGCCACAGGCCAACGAAGGTGAAGATCAGGTTGGTGATGCCGATGCCCACCGATTGCAGGAACGCGGCGCTGGCGCCGAGACCGGTCATCTCGAAGATGCGCGGTGCGAAATAGAGAATGGCGTTGATGCCGGAGAGCTGGTTGAAGAAGGCGATTAGAAAGGCCAGTGCGATGGGCACTCGCAGCGTCCGGCTCCAGAAGTTTCCGGCCGAAAACTGTTGCACAGCCGCTGCCTGAATCTCAGCCGCCTCGGTCGCAATCTCGGCCTCGCCCGCGTCAGGACGGATCAGTCGCAGCACGCGCAGGGCCGCCGGCGTGTCGTTGCGGCGACTGATCAGCCAACGCGGGCTCTCGGGCAGGGCGAAGCAGAACAGCGCGTAAATCAGCGAGGGCACCGCAGCGATGCCCAGCATCCAGCGCCAGGCGTTCTCGCCGCTCCCGGCCAGCAGGTAGTTGGACAGGAAAGCCACCAGAATGCCAAACACGATGTTGAACTGGAACATGCCGGTCAACAGTCCGCGCCGCTTCGGTGGCGCGATCTCGGAGATGTACAGCGGCGCGGCGATCGTCGAGATGCCAATCCCCAAGCCGCCGAGCACGCGCGCCGCAATGAACGAATAGACATCGTTGGCCAGCGCTGACCACAGTGCACCGACGAGATACAGCGCGCCGATGAGCAGCAGCGTGGCGCGACGGCCGAAACGATCGGTCGGCCAGCTGCCGAGCAGACTACCCGCCACAGTGCCATACAGCGCCGAGGCGATGGCGATGCCGTGCATGCCGGCGCTTAAGTGCCAGAGCGTCTGAATCTTCTGTTCGGCGCCCGAGATGACCACGGTATCAAAGCCGAACAGAAAACCCGCCAGCGCTGACGTGACCGACCAGAACAAAATGCGCGTATTCATCGAGTCTGGCCCACCACCAGCAGCACCACGCCGTGCGCCGGCACGCCGGCCTCGTAGTCTTTGGCGAGCGGCGCCAGGTCTCTCTGCCGCCACACATCGCGCAGCGGCGCGCCAATGATGAGTTCCGGAACCCGGCCCGCGAGCCTGATTTTGCGAAACTGCTCGCCGAAATTGAATACGCCGACTGCCTTGCGGCCACTCTCAAGTTCACGCACCCAGATCTGCCAGCCCTCGCTCTCCCAGGCTTTGCGGGCCGCATGACCCTGCGGATCCTGATCGATCGCGATGACTTCATCGTTGATAAGCAGGTTGCGCGTGAAGGCATCCAGGTGCGTGAGCTCGTTGCCGAGCAGGAGCGGCGCGGCCAGGAGCGACCACAGGCTGATGTGGCTGTACTGCTCGTCGGGCGTCAGGCGCGAAGGATGCAGCGCACCGCCCCAACCGACCTCACCCACCACCAGCATGTCTGGGTCATTCCAATGACCGGGATGTGCGAAAGGTGCAGAGCGATGCTGCGAGTCGATGATCTCTTTCGTGACCTGCCAGCTGTCTTCAATATCCCCAGTGGTGCGCCAGAGATTGCCGCGCACTTCACCGCCCCACTTCCAAACCTCGGCGTTGCCGTACTGGCACAGGCTGAAGACGATGTCGCGTGGTTGTGCGGCCAGCGCCGTGCCCATGACGCGGTATGGCGCCTGATGATCAGCGACCGTGGGCTCTTTGGGCATCGTGAGCTCGTAGGAGCACAGATCATATTTTAGATAATCTACGCCCCAACGCGCGTAGCTGTCGGCGTCCTGCCGTTCGTGTCCCTGCGAACCCAGGAAGCGACCGCAGGTCATCGGTCCCGGCGAGGAATAAATGCCAAAGCGCAGGCCTCGCTCATGCAGGTAAGTGCTGAGCGAGAGCATGTCCGGAAATTTCTCGTTGGTGCGAATCTCGCCATTGGCTGCGCGCTCGGCAGCCTCCCAGCCATCGTCGATGTTGATGTAGGTCCAGCCGTGCGCAGCCAGGCCGCTGGTTACCATCGCCTCGGCCACGCCGCGCACCTTGGCGGCATCCACAGCAAGGCCGTAAGCATTCCAGCTGTTCCAGCCCATGGGCGGTGTGAGGGCCAGCTGATCGCCCACGCGCAGCGTGAGCGTATGCGCGGCCCGGCCCAGCGCATTGCGCGCTTGCAACTGGATGCGATAGTCACCTGCGATCGCCACGGCGCCGGTGATCACGCCGTCGCGCTCGTTCAGCACCAGACCCTTGGGCAAGGCGTTGGCCGAGAACCTGAGCGGCGCCTTGCCGGTGGCCGCGATGCGGTAGTAAATGGGTGAACCCGGCCGCACGCCAAGCACGCTGGCGCCGTTGATGCGCGGCTTCGGCAACTCGGCAGGCGTGAGCAGGTAGGGCGCATGCAGCGTGGCCTTACCAACGGCGCCAGTGGTCGCTTCGGTGAATTTAAAGCGCACCTCGATGCCGGCGCGCTGCGGCGCCGCCACCGCCAGCTCGCCCTTGCCATGGGCATCCACATGGAAGGGCACGCTCGCATGGCGCAGCACCTTGCCGGCCGCGGCGTCATAGACGTCGGTGTCCATGCGACCGTCGAGGACCACAGGGAACGTGTTCTCCCACTGCACCTGGGCGCGTAAATCCGCCGGACCATAGTCGAACTGCGTGTGTCCGAGATCCATCCCTAAACCGTCGACGATTTCCGCCAGACTCAGGGTCGGCATGTCACGGTAGAAACCACCACCGCCGGCGCCGTCATAGACGCGCACGGCAATCACATTGTCTTCGTCCCAGTGCACGAGCCCGGTGGCGACATCCACGTAATAGTCGCGCAGCGCATTCCAGCGCGTCGCGTATTGCTGCGGGTCGTCCGGAAACTGGCCCAACTCGCCGACCTTGGTGCCATTGAGGTAGGTCTGGTCGACGTCGTCGATGCTCGAGAGATAAAGGTGCAGTCGCTGCGGCCAGCGCACCGTCGACTTCAGGCTCGAAGGAATGCGCACATGGAAGCGATACCAGGAATAGCCGTCATAGTTCGCGAAACCCTGCTTCTCGTAGTTCGCAAGCGTGGAAATCTCGGTCCAGTGGCTGTCATCGAAACCAGGCTGAGCGCGCGCCGGATC
>JBAVRE010000291.1:0-2179 GCA_049694695.1 Steroidobacteraceae bacterium
ATCTGGCCATACGCGAGGCGATCGATCGGCTGGTGGCGGGCGTCGAACAGGGCAAGTGGAATCCGGCGAAGGCGTCCAGATGAACAGGGCCGCGGTTGCGACGCTGGCCGCAGCCCTGCTGCTGGGCGGCTGCGCCACCCAACAAACGCTATACACCTGGGGCAGCTACGAGGAGCTGATCTACGCTTCCTATTTGGGCGAGGGAAAGATGCCCGCGGAACGGCAGGTCGAGGCGCTGGAAAGTGATTTCCAGAAGGCCCGCGCGGCGAACCTGCGGGTGCCACCGGGCTGGCATGCGCATCTGGGCTATCTGTACAGCGAGCTGGGCAAACTCGACCAGGCCACCCAGGAACTGCAGACGGAAAAGGCGGAGTTTCCCGAATCGGCGCTGTTCGTCGATCGCCTGATGGCGAATCTGACCAAACCATGAGCGGCATGACCGGGCTCCGGTTGCTGCCGATAGCGCTGCTCCTGGTTCTCGGCGGGTGCGTCACAAGTCAGCCTTATGATTACACCAACTACCACGCGCATCCGCCGCGCTCGATCCTGGTGCTGCCGCCGCTGAACGAGAGCACGGCGGTTGAAGGCACCTACAGCTACCTCTCGACCGTAACCCAGCCCCTGGCCGAGCTGGGTTATTACGTTTTTCCCGTCGCAGTCATCGACCAATACCTGAAGGCGAATGGCATGCCGACCGCCGGGGAAATGCAGCAGATTCCGCTGGCCAAGGTGGCCGAGATCATCGGGGCTGACGCTGTGCTGTACGTCGATCTGAAGCAGTACGGCAGCAAATTCCAACTGGTCAGCAGCAATGCAGTGGTGACGGTTGTGGCGAAGCTGGTCGACACGCGTACCGCGACCGTTTTGTGGGAAGGCTCGGCCACGGCGCAGAGCAATTCGAACAGCTCGGGAGGGAATTTCCTGGCTGAGCTGATTGCCGCCGCCATTACCCAGGTGATCAATTCAAAGAAGGACATCTCGCACGGCGTCTGCCGGCTGGCCAATGCGCAGCTCTTCTACCGGGAAAAACGCGCCCTGCCCTACGGGCCCTATAGCCCGAAGTACCTCCACTAGCCTACGCAGCGATCGTGCGCCTGCGGCCAAACAGCCGCTGGATGAACACGAACAGCACCGGCACGAACAGCACGCCCAGCACCGTACCGGCGAGCATGCCGCCGAATATGCCGGTGCCGATGGCGCGCTGGGCGCCCGCCCCGGCTCCGTGGGCGAGCGCGAGCGGCAGCACGCCAAAGCCGAAAGCCAGCGAGGTCATCACGATCGGCCGCAGGCGATCGTGCACGGCGTGCAACGTGGCCTCGACCAGTTCGGTGCCCGCGTCCATGTTCAGCTTGGCGAATTCGACGATCAGGATGGCATTCTTGCTGGCGAGCCCGATGGTGGTAAGCATGCCGACCTGAAAGTAGATGTCGCGCTCCAGGCCGCGTAGCGCGGTCGCGAACACCGCGCCGATGATGCCCAGGGGCACGGCCAGCAGGATCGGCACCGGCATCACCCAGCTCTCGTACAGCGCGGCCAGTGCCAGAAAAACGATCACCAGCGACATGGCATACAGGATCGGCGTCTGCGTGCCGGCGGCGCGCTCTTCATAGGACTGCCCGGTCCATTCGATACGGAATCCCGGCGGCAGCTTGGTGGCCGCCGCCTCGACAATCTTCATCGCCGCACCGGAGGAAACACCAGGCGCTGCATCGCCATTGATGTTCACCGCCGGCACGCCGTTGTAGCGCACCAGTTCCGGTGAACCAAACTCCCAGTGCGATCTCGTGAACGCCGGCACCGGCACCATGGTGCCGGTGCTGCTGCGTACGTACCAGAGATTGAAGTCTTCCGGGTTCATGCGAAACGGTGCATCGGCCTGCACGTAGACGCGCTTGACCTTACCGCGATCGATGAAGTCGTCGATATAGCGTCCGCCCCAGGCCATGGCCAGGGTCTCGTTCACGGCGTCGAGCGACACACCAAGTGCGCTGGCGTGCGCGGCATCGATATCGAGCCGGTACTGCGGGGAGTCCTCCGAGCCGTTGGGACGCACGCCCTTGAGGCGCTTGTCCTGCGCCAGCAGACCGAGCAGCTGGTTACGCGCCGCGACCAAGGCCTCGTGCCCGCTGCCGTTCTGATCCTTCAGGTAGAAATTGAATCCCGAGGTGTTGCCAAGCTC
>JBAVRE010000292.1:0-4250 GCA_049694695.1 Steroidobacteraceae bacterium
TCGCCGCGGGTCGGGAGCGCAACCACGCCTGCTATGCCGGAGCTGCATACCGCTCGATCGCGAAGAGTTGCTTGAACCGCTGGCGGTGCGCGAATCGGCGTGATCGGCAGGCGATTGAGCAGCAAGGCAGCTGCAGGCAACGATGTTCCTGGCCGCCCTACTTCGTGGCCGCGGCCAGCGCCGCAACCACCACATCGATGTGCGATTCGGTCAGATCGGCGCTCATCGGCAGGCTGATCACCTGCCGGGCCAGCAGTTCGCTCACCGGCATGGGCTTGCGATCACACAGCGCTTCATAGGCCGGTTGCTGGTGCAGGGGCTTGGGGTAATGCACGGCCGTGGGCACGCCGGCACGCTTCATGCGTTCCTGCACAGCGTCGCGATCGTCGACCAGCACCGTGTATTGCGCGTGGACACTGGTGCGGCCCGGTCGTAGAGCCAGCAGACCAGCCCGGGCGCCGCTGGCCGCAATGCGCTCGGCGTACATGCGGCCGAGCTCGGCCCGACGGGCCACTTCCCAGTCGAAACGCGCCAGCTTGCCGAGCAGGATTGCACATTGCAGCGTATCCATGCGCCCGGCTACGCCTATGCGGGTGTGGTGGTAGCGGGCGCTCTGCCCGTGGACCCGGATCTCGGTGCAGGCCTGGGCAATGGCCGAGTCATCGGTAAAGATCGCGCCGCCGTCGCCGTAACATCCCAGCGGCTTGCTGGGGAAAAAACTGGTGCAACCGATGGCGGAGAGCGCGCCGCTGCGTCGCCCATGATAGGTGGCGCCAAAACTCTGTGCGGCATCTTCGATCACCACGATATTGTCGTGCCGCGCCGCGAGCGCACTGATTTCGTCCATATCGCAGACCTGGCCATACAAGCTCACGGGCATGATGGCGCGGGTGCGCGCGGTGATAGCCTGCTCGAGCAGCGCGGCGTCGAGGTTGGCAGTGTCCGGCTCGACATCGACAAATACCGGTTTGGCGCCCACCAGGGCGATGACTTCAGCGGTAGCCACGAAGGTAAAGGGGCTGGTGATCACTTCATCGCCGGGGCCAATGCCCTGCGCCATCAGCGCGATCAGCAGGGCGTCGGTGCCGCTGGCCACCGTGACGCAGTGCGCGGCATTCACATAGTGGGCGAGGCGCTGCTCGAACTCGAGAACCTCAGGGCCGAGTATGTACTGACCATGATCGAGCACCGCCTGGATGCGTGCATTGATATCGTTGCGCAGCGCGCGGTATTGCGACTTGAGATCGATGAAATCCATGGTTACCTCTTAAGACCCGGGCGTCAGTCGGTCAGCGTGCCACCGCGAGTCTCGATGATCCAGGGCGCCAGCAACAGTCCGAGCAGCGGTGCGAAGCCGACGTAGAAAATGGTCTGCATGGCCGTGCCGCGCGCGGCCGACGCACCCACGATGAAGGGGCCAATCGAGGCCAGCACGCGGCCGATGTTGTAACAGAAACCGGCGCCAGTGGCTCGCAGGCGTGTTGGGAACAGTTCCGGCAGGTAGAACGGAAAGGCGCCAAACACGCCAAACACCGGTACGCCGATCAGAAAGAACATGTACAGGCGCGACTCGGCCGCCATATCGAGGCCGAAGGTCGCCAGTATCGCCGCGGCAGAAGCAGCAAAATAGAGGGCAAACATCGGCCGGCGGCCGAAATGCTTGGCCAGCGGAATAGTCAACAACGTGCCCAGCAGACCGCCGATATTGAAGGTGACTGTGGCCGTGAGTTTCCAGCTCTCGATCAGCGCCTGCGTGGCGCCGCGATCCAGGCCGCTCGCTTCGGCACTGGTGCGCGCCAGGCCGCTGGCAATGACCGGAATGAAGGCGTTACAGCTCCACCAGCCGATGAGCGCCACCACCACGGTGAAGGTGCCCATGAGCGTGGCGTGGCGGTGTGCGGGTGTAAAGATATCGCGCAACGAGACCTGGGTACGCGCCTTGACCGCCTGCCAGCGCTCAGGTTCATGCACAAACAATCGCACCACGAAGGCGACCAGGGCGGGCAACAGCCCGAACAGGAATACATAGCGCCAGGACTGCTCGGTATTGCCTGCAAACCAGACGCCCGCCACCTGGTAGTTGAGAAAAGTGGCCAGAAACAGTCCGAACGGCGCGGCCGTGTAGAGCAGCGCCCCGGCTTCCACGCGGCGCTTCTCGGGCATCACCTCGGCGACCATGGAGGCGCCAGCGGCCCATTCACCGCCGATGCCCAGGCTCGCCACCAGCCGGAAAATCACCAGCATCCACAGGTTGGTCGCGGCGGCACAGGCCGCCGTGCCAACGGCGTAGAGCACCATGGTCAGCATCAGGGTGCGCATCCGACCGATGCGATCGCAGATATAACCGAAGAGCACGCCACCGGCGGCCCAGCCCAGCAGCAGGAGCGAGGTGAGCACCCCGGTCCAGTAGAGGGTCGCCGCGCGCGCCTCGGGCGAGCCGACCGGCAGGTGCAGCAGCGTCGGGATGCAGTTGGGCGCGACGTAGTTGAACAGCAGGCCGTCGAAGACATCGAAGCCCCAGCCCAGCCAGGCCGCGAACAGTACCGTCCACTGGTAACGAGTGATGCCCCACATGACGCTGCAGCCTACTGGAGCGCCCTGCAGGCGTCGAGTCGCAGGCGGATCAGCACACTGATGCCGAGCAAGGCCACGCAGGCGCTGCGCAGTCCCAGGTACGCCAGGCGCGTGGTCTCAGCCGTAACGCTGAACACGGACTCCACGCGCTGTACCCGCCAGATGAACACAGCTGCCAGCAGGCACAGAGGCAGCCCGGCGTAGGCCGCCAGCCAGGCGCGCCGCTCGGCCCGCGAAAGCCCGGTGGACAGGGCGCCGCTGTACGAGGGCACGGCAGCACCAGCCTGCGTCGCGCTGCGCGTCCAGCGCCACGCGGCCCAGATGACGACGCCCAGACCCAGCACACTGCTGCCATGCTGCAACCAACGATACAGCGGCAGCACATGGCCGGCGATAACCGGCGCTGAATCATCGAGTAGCGGCAACAGACGCACGCCGCGCCCACCTTCATGCGTGAAGCCATCCCACACCAGGTGCGTCAGGGCGCCGCCCAGAATCGCCGCGGCCGCGCCCAACCACACTCGCCCATGAGTGAGGCGCACGTCAGGATGCTCGGCGAGCAGTCGCAGGCGCCAACCCTCGGGAAACACCGCGCTCCAGGCTGGCTTGATCAGGGTCTGAAACAACGCCCAGGCGAGCAGCCCGGCAGGCAGGCAAAAAGTCAGCAGTGCCCGCATGCCATGGGTCTGCGCGCGCGACAGCGGCCAGGGGGACAGCAACCCGAAATCCGGCACCATGCTGCCGATCATGGCCGCTGACATCAGCCCCCAACGCCGCAGCGGTCGCTGGCCAGGCAGCACCGCCGCAATGTGCGAGATGGTAAAAGGCATCGGCGCCGGTCAACCTCGCCAGTCAGTCACAAACGCTGCGCGCGCAGCGCGCGCCAGGGCTTTGGGGGCCTGTGCGCTGATCGTGCCCACGTACATGAACCCCAGCAGCTGCTCGTCGTCACTGCAGCCCAATGCGGCGGCCACGACCGGATCATAGTTGCTGGGGCCGGTAAGCCAGATGGCGCCGAAGCCCTGCAGGTGAAAGGCATTGAGCACATTCATCGCGGCCGCAGCGGCCGACAATTGCTGTTCGATGGCGGGCACCTTGGGATCGGCGCGCAGTTGCGCGCTCAAGGCGATGACCAGTGGTGCCTGCAGTGGGCGACTGCGCAGCTTGTCGAGCAGCGGCGGTGCTGCTGCCGGGTCACGCATCAGGGCGCATTTCACCAGCAATTCAGCGAAGCGCTCGCGCGCCGGACCGCGTATCAGGCGATAGCGCCAGGGCTGCAGGCGGCCGTGATCAGGGGCGCGCAGTGCCAGCTCGAGGGCGGCATTGATTTCGGCTTCGCTGGGTCCAGGCGCCGTCAGGTATTGCGCCGGGATCGAGCGCCGGCTTGATAGTGCCGCCAGCGTAGTCAACCCGACTCCATGAGGCGCAGCACTTCGGCGGTCTTCTCGCGCATCAGCGCCTCGCTGCCGCGCGCCTCGACATTGAGCCGTACCAGCGGTTCGGTGTTCGAGCTGCGAAGATTGAGCCGCCACTGGGCGAATTCCATCGACAGGCCGTCGGTAAAATCGATATTCAGGGCCTGTGAAGCATAGTGTTGCTGCACGCGTGTGGCCACGGCAGGGGCATCGCTGATCTTGCGATTGATCTCGCCGCTGACCGGAAACAGGCGCTGGCGC
>JBAVRE010000293.1:0-5062 GCA_049694695.1 Steroidobacteraceae bacterium
AGGGCATCAGTCGCAGTTCACGTTCAAGGCGCTCAACGCCGGGTTGTATGTCTATCACTGCGCTACTGCCCCGGTGGGTATGCACGTCGCCAACGGCATGTATGGGCTGATTCTCGTGGAGCCGCCACAGGGCCTGTCAAAGGTTGATCGTGAGTACTACGTCATGCAGGGCGACTTCTACACGGTCGGCAAGTATCGCGAAAAGGGAGTGCAGCCCTTCGATATGCAGAAGGCAATCGACGAAAACCCCACTTACGTGCTGTTCAATGGGTCGGAGGGTGCCTTGCTGGGTGACAACGCACTGCCGGCCAAGGTTGGTGAAAAAGTACGCCTGTTCGTCGGCAACGGTGGCCCGAATCTGACCTCGAATTTTCACGTCATCGGTGAAATCTTCGACCGTGTGTACATGGAAGGCGGCAGCCATTACCAGGAGAATGTCCAGACCACGATGGTGCCAGCGGGTGGATCAACGATTGTGGAATTCCACACCGAGGTTCCGGGCACCAGCGTCATCGTTGATCACGCCCTGTTTCGCGCTTTCAATAAGGGCGCGCTTGGCATGATCAAGACCGAGGGCCCGGAGAACAAACTGGTTTATTCCGGCAAGGAAGTGGACAGCGTGTACCTCGGCGACAAGGCGGTCAGCGCCGCACCGGTAGCCGCCGCGGCCTCGGCCAGTGCCAGCGGTGCGCTGACTCTGCAGCAGCAGATCAATGCCGGTGGCGCGCTGTTCAATGGCACCTGCTCGGTATGCCATCAGGCCAACGGCGAGGGATTGGCGGCCGTGTTTCCACCGCTTGCGAAGTCGGACTTCCTCGCGGCCGATATCAATCGCGCCATCGGCATTGTCCTGAATGGCCGTTCCGGAGCGATCAGCGTCAATGGCAAGGACTTCAACTCGGTGATGCCGCCGATGAGTCAGCTCAATGATGACGAGGTCGCGCACATCCTCACCTATGTGCTCGCCAGCTGGGGCAATCCTGGCGGCAAGGTCAGCGCGGATCAGGTCGCCAAGGTTCGCCGCACCACGGTGCGGCCGAAAGGCGCCGCGAACTGAGTCATGCGCTCGATGCTCGTGGCAATGAGTCTGGTAGCCGCCGTTGCCCACGCTGGCGGCGGCTACCAGCGTATTCCGGCCGGCGAGTATCGCTCAGTCCTGAAGTACGAAGACGTCAAGGGCAATCGTCGGGTGGCGGCCTTTGAGCTGATGCGTCAACCGGTTACCAATGGCGAATTCCTGGCGTTTGTGCAGCGACACCCGCAGTGGCAGCGCGGGCGGGTGGCTGCGTTGTACGCGGAACCGGGCAGCTATCTGTCTCACTGGCAGGCGGCCACGCGGCTCGGCGCGGCGGTCTCGCCGCGACAACCAGTGACGCAGGTAAGCTGGTTTGCGGCCTCGGCGTACTGCGAGTCAGAGCAGGCGCGACTGCCAGGCTGGAGCGAGTGGGAGTATGTGGCTGCAGCCGATGAGACACGAGCCGATGCGCGCCAGGACGCCGCCTGGCGCGAGCGCATTCTCGGCTGGTACGCGCACAGCGCTGATGCGCGGCTGTCTGAAGTAGGGCAGAGCGCTGCCAACTTCTACGGTGTGCAGGACCTGCACGGCCTGATCTGGGAATGGACTGAGGACTACGCCGCCATGCTGGTGTCGGGCGACAATCGCAACCAGTCCGATGCCGACCGGGTGAAATTCTGCGGTGCTGGCGCATTGTCGGTCGACGACCGTGAGAATTACCCGGTCATGATGCGCGTAGCGCTGCTGTCGTCCTTGCGGGGCGTCAACAGCACCAGCAGTCTGGGTTTTCGCTGCGCACGGAGCCTGCAGTGAAAGGTGCCGCGCTGGCCTTATGCGTGGCGCTGCTGGGCTGCGCCGCACCGTCATGGGCCGATTCGCCGCCGCCGGCAGCGGCATCCCTGCCGGGCGATTCCGTGCTGCAGCTGCCGGGGCTGTTTACCGACCAGTCATCAAGAACCTTTCATCTCAGCGCACGCCGTGGCACGGCACAGCTGATCGGCATGTTCTACGGCAGCTGCCAGTCAGTATGTCCGCTGTTGATTGAAAGCAGCGTCGCCATAACCCGTGCTCTGGAACCAGAGCCGCGCAGTCGATTGCGCGTGCTGCTGGTCAGCCTTGATCCGGCCAGAGACACGCCCGCTGTGCTGGCGCACGTGGCGCGCGAACACCGGCTCGATCTGTCGCACTGGACGCTGGCGCGAGCCAATTCAAAGGTGGTGCGGCAGCTGGCAGCGGTGCTCGACATCCGCTATCGGCAGCTGGAGAGCGGCGAATTCAATCATACCAGCGCGTTGATTCTGCTCGACCGGGACGGCCGGGAGATTGCGCGCAATGAGAACCAGAGCCTGAGCCCCGACCCGCAATTCATCGCCGCCATTCGCAGCGCGATGCAGGAGCCGTAAATGTCTATGCACCGACCAACCCGAGGGGAAAGGGCGATGAGCCGCTGCGGTGCGCCTGCTGCAGCGCTGCTGCTGTGCGTCGCGTTGCCGTGCCTGGGCGCCGATGCCAGCCTGAGCGATGCGCTGCTCGGCGGCAAGCCGCAATGGAACCTGCGGCTGCGTTACGAAAATGTGCGCGATGATGCGTTGACGCGCGAGGCGTCGGCGCCCACCTATCGTGCGCGTTTCGGCTACGAGACGCTCAAGTGGCGCCACGCCAGCTTGATGCTGGAAGTCGATCAACTGGGTGTCTGGGCGGCCGAAGACTACAATAGCACCCGCAACGGACATACCGATCGTCCGATTGTTTCTGACCCGCCCGCCACCGATCTGAACCAGGCGGCGCTGAAATTGTCCTATGCAAAAAATGACTTCACCCTGGGTCGTCAGCGCATCAATCTGGACAACCAGCGCTTTATCGGTGGTTCCGCGTGGCGACAGAACGAACAGACCTTCGACGCTGCACTCTGGCGGCTGCGGGCCATGCCGGCTGCCACCATCACTTATGCCTACCTGGACAACATCAATCGCGTATTTGGACCGGATGCTGGCACGCCCCCTGCTGATCTGCGCGCCCGCGGCCACCTGCTGCATGCCTTGATAGATCTGAAGTCCGCCGGCAAGCTGGCTGCCTTCGGGCATTTGCTGGACATTCGCAATTCGCCAGCACTCAGCCACGAGAATCTGGGTGTACTCTGGACCGGCAGCTACGCCATCAACAGCCACTGGAAGCTGCCCTGGTCAGCTTCCTACGTGCAGCAGCGAGACTATGGCGGCAACCCGACGCACTACCAGGCTGACTACTACCAGCTGGAGCTGGGTCTCGCGCGCCAGGACTTCTCGCTGCGCGCGGGCCAGGAAAACCTGGGTGGTGATGCCACGCGCACCGAACGGCGCTTTCAGACGCCGTTGGCAACCCTGCACGCCTTTCAGGGGTGGGCCGATAAATTTCTGACGACGCCGCCACAGGGTGTTCGCGACAGCTATCTAGCAGCGACCGCCCATCGCTGGGGTGTCGACGGTCAGCTTGCCTGGCATGATTTCCGTGCTGCGGCGGTACAACGGCGCTATGGTAGCGAGTGGGATGTATCGCTGAGCCGGAAACTCTCGCCGCATGCCGAGTTGTTGCTCAAGGCGGCGAGTTACAACAGTGCCGGCTTTGCAAGCGATACGCGCAAGCTCTGGCTGCAGTTAGTCATGAATTATCCGTAAACCGCGTTGCCGATCGGCCTGCTGACGCGGCCATTGACGCACTGGCGCCGTCTCTGCCAGCATGGCCGCAAGCTATGTTCGCTTTCCTCAGACCCGCGCCCGACGCAGTACCGCTGCCTGCAGAGCTCGTTGACCCGGAATACCGGCGCCTGCGGATAAAGGTATTCATCGGCATATTCATTGGCTATGCCGCGTACTACCTGGTGCGCAAGAACTTCTCGCTGGCCATGCCAGATATCCTGCACGACTATCCGCAGTATTCAAAGGCGCAGCTCGGTACCGCCATGACCGGACTGTCCATCGCCTACGGGTTTTCCAAGTTCCTGATGGGCAGCGTGTCGGATCGCAGCAATCCGCGCTATTTCCTGCCTCTCGGGCTGCTGCTGTCGTGCGCAATCCTGTTCGTGTTCGGTTACTCCAAGACCGTGTACCTGTCACTGACAGCCATGATTGTGCTGCAGACGCTCAACGGCTGGTTCAATGGCATGGGCTGGGCCCCCTGCGGCAAGACCATGGTGCACTGGTTCAGCACCAAGGAGCGCGGCCGGGCCGTTTCAATGTGGAATGTTGCGCACAACGTCGGCGGCGCGCTGGTTGCCACTATTGCCTTTGTCGGCGTGATGCTGTTTCACGACTGGGGCGCGAAGTTCTACTTCAACGCCATGGTGGCGAGCGTGGTCGCGGTGATCGCTTTTCTGCTGATCAGGGATACGCCGCAAAGCTGCGGCTTGCCGCCGGTGGAAGCCTACAAGAACGACTACCCGCCGAACTACAGCGCGAAGCACGAGCGCACCTTTGGCTTTCGCGAAATCTTCATGGAACATGTGTTCAGCAACCGGCTGCTGTGGGCGATCGCCTGTGCCAATGCCTTCGTCTATTTCGTACGCTATGGCGTGGTCGACTGGATCCCGACCTACCTGCAGACTGCCAAGCACTTCAGCTTTCAGCAGTCCAGCACTGCGTGGGCGCTGTTTGAATGGTCGGCAGTGCCCGGCACGCTGCTGTGCGGCTGGCTGTCAGACAAGGTGTTCCGATCGCGGCGCGCACCGGCAACGATACTTTTCATGATCCCGACGCTGCTCGGACTGATCGTCTACGGGCTCAACCGCAATGGGCCGCTGTGGATCGACATCGCTGCGCTGATCACCATCGGCTTCTTCGTCTATGGCCCGATCATGCTGATCGGGCTGCAGGCGCTCGACATGGTGCCGAAGAAAGCTGCGGGCACGGCCGCGGGTTTCACGGGGTTCTTCGGCTATGTATTCGGTTCAGCCCTGGCGGGCAGCGGCGTGGGCTGGATCGCCGACCATTGGGGCTGGCATGGCGTCATAGTCACGATGTGCGTGTGCTGCGTGCTGGCGATGGTTTTCAGCGCGATGACCCTGGGGCATCG
>JBAVRE010000294.1:0-24386 GCA_049694695.1 Steroidobacteraceae bacterium
GCCCAAGACTGCACGCGCCCGCGCGCCGGCCAAGAGCGCCAAGCCGGCCGCCAAGCCCGCAGCCAGACCCGCGGCCAGGAAGAAGACCGCCAAACGACCAGCGGCCTGATAGTCAGCCGTTGTTCCGGGCCTGCGTGTGAAATATCGCCACAGTTTTCATGCCGGCAATTTCGCCGACGTACACAAGCACGTCACGCTGCTGGCGCTGATCAGCGCGCTGCAGCGTAAGGACAAGGGTTTCCTGTATTTTGAAACCCACGCTGGCCGCGGCCTCTACGATCTGGGCGGCACCGAGTCGCAGCAGGGCGCCGAGGCGCGCCACGGTATCAAGGCGCTGCGTGCAGTGCCCCACGCCAGCCCGGAAATCAACGCCTATCTCGAGGCCATCGTGCGCGCCGCCGGGAGCGGTGCCCAGCTTTATCCCGGTTCGCCGCTGCTGGCAGCACAGGCGCTGCGCGAGCAGGATCGCGCGGTCTGCTGCGAAATCCTGCCGCCCGAATGTCGTGCGCTCGAACGCGCCTTGCATGACTACCCGCGGGTACGCTGCCTGTGCGCGGATGGCTATGCCACGCTGAGTGCGCATCTGCCGCCAGCGGAGCGGCGCGCCCTGGTGCTGATTGACCCCCCCTATGAGGAGCCGTCCGCCGAACTGGAGCGCGGCTTGAGCGCTGTCATGGCAATTCTGGCGCGCCTGCCCAACGCCATCATTGCGCTGTGGTACCCGATCAAGGACGCGCGCGATCTGGCGCCCTGGCTGGCACGTGTCGCCACGCAGCTGGCGGCGCCCGGTGCCCATGCACTCGCCGGCAACACGCCGACGCTCAATGCGCAGCTGTGGCTGCATCCCTGTGATTCGCGCGTCGCGCTCAACGGCTCGGGTCTGCTGCTGATCAATCCGCCCTTCCAGTTCGATCTGCAGCTGCAGCGCTGGCTGCCGGAGCTGGCCGCCGCCCTCGGTATCGCCTTTGAAGTCGAGGGCGGCAGCGACGCGCGTCAGCACAGCGGCGCGGCGTTAAACTGGCTCGTGCATGAGCATTGATCGCTACGCCGTGATCGGCGAGCACATCGGCTACAGCCGCTCGCCGCAGATTCATGCACTGTTTGCGCAGCAGACAGCGCAGGCGATGAGCTATGGATTGATCGACGTCGCGCCCAGCGCACTGGCCGCCGCGGTGCGCGATTTTCTGGCCGGCGGCGGGCGTGGCCTGAACGTCACGGTGCCGCACAAGGTGGCTGCCATGTCACTGGCCAACGCGCTCACGCCGCGCGCCCAACGCGCGGGTGCGCTCAATACCCTGGCGGTGCAGGCTGACGGCACGGTACTGGGCGATAACACCGACGGTGCCGGCCTGCTGCGCGACCTGACGATTAACCTAAAATTTCAATTGACTGGCGCGCGCCTGCTGCTGCTCGGCGCCGGCGGCGCGGCGCGTGGCGTACTGGCTCCGTTGCTGGGCGCTGGCCCGGAGTTGCTCGTGATCAGTAACCGCACTGCCGGGCGCGCGCAACTACTCGCCGAGCAGTTTGCCGATCTCGGGCCAGTGCGGGCCGCCGGCGGCGCGCCCGAATCGAGCGGCACGGACAACGCCGCCACAGCATTCGATCTGATCATCAACACCACGCCGGCCAGTGTTCAGGGCGCGCCGCCTGCGTTGGCGGCGTCCGCAGTGTCGCCCCACACGCTGTGTTACGACCTGTCCTATGGTGATAGCGATAGTGCCTTTATCCGCTGGGCACGCAGCGTCGGCGTCCGCCGCGCGGTGAACGGACTGGGCATGCTGGTCGAACAGGCGGCTGAGTCCTTTCTGCTGTGGCGCGGCGTACGGCCCGCGACCGCACCGGTGCTCGCGGCGCTGCGGGCGGCGGCATCCGCATAGCCACCGGCATCTGAAAGATACACCTGTACCTGAACTGACAGAGCATCGAACATGTCTGCATCAACACCGCTGGTCTTCTTCCACTCCCCCAACACGCGCTCGACGGGTGTGTTGCTGCTGCTCGAAGAGCTGGGTGCGCCCTATGAACTGCGCCTGCTCAACATGAAGCAGGGCGAAAATCGCCAGCCGGAATACCTGGCCATCAATCCACTGGGCAAGGTACCTGCAATCCTGCATGGTGATGCCCTGGTGACCGAACAGGTGGCGCTCTACATTTATCTCGCCGATCTGTTTCCGGCTGCTGCGCTGGCGCCCACGTTCAATGACACGTTGCGCGGGCCCTATCTGCGTTGGCTGGCCTACTACGGCTCCTGCTTCGAACCGGCGATCGTCGATCGTTACCAGAAGCACGCACCGGCACCGGTGGGCATGTCACCCTATGGCGATTTCGACACCATGTTCGGCGCGCTGTGCGCGCAGCTGCAGCGTGGCCCTTACATGCTCGGCGCGCGCTTCCAGGCGCTCGATGTACTGTGGTCAACCGCCCTCGATTGGATGAGCCGGTTTGCTCTGATACCGGAAGTCGCCGCAATCAAAGACTACATGGCGCGCGTCAACGCCCGACCGACGATGGTTCGCGGCCGCGAGAAGGATGCAGCGCTGGCGGCCAGTCAGAGCTGAACCTACGGCGCGCAGGCTTCGGTGTCCTGCACTCGCGCAGCTCAGTGAACCGCCCCGAGTCCGAGCGAGCCGCGCAGCGCGGTCTGCGCGACGGCAAAATCCTCCTCGAAGCACGGGTTCGCCATCATCAATGCCATTGCGGCGGTGGCGATCAGGCGGCCGGCCACCACGTCGGTGGGATAATGCGCGCCTATAATCACGCGCGAATCGGCAAAACTGCTGCCGCGTGCATACAGTTCGCCACGCCGCTCCGGAACCATGCGCGCCAGCATCAGCCCGCAGGTCATGCCGAAGGCCCCGTGACCGCTCGGATATGAAGTGTGGTCACGAAGCTCGCGGTAACTGGCGCTCGCCGCCGGGTTCTCGGGCAGATCGGCGCCGGGCGCCACATCTCCCAGGCGTTCAACTTTGGCGCTGATCACGTACGGCCGCGGCCTGTGCCAGTAGCGCTTGGCGATCCGCGCCAGTTGCGACGCCTCGCTGGCGGCGCGCGTGAGAAATTCCAGGGCGGAGGCTGCGGCGAGCGGATCGTGAAATTCCCCGGCAGCTGCCGCGACGCGTGCGCAGGAGATCTGGGCGTCGGCGACGGCGCCCACGGTGCGGCCCGAGGCGCGCGCCACGCGCTGCGCCTTGAGCACGGCGGCCAGATCTGCGCGCTCGAGCGCACTGCCGGCTGCGGGTGGTGGCGCGATCAACGCCACGGCATCGATCGGCGTCGCCGGCAGGTAGTGCAATTCGCCCGTGACTGGCCGCAGGCATTGCGCGCCGCCACCGGATAGCACCGTCGCCGTTGGCGGCGCCATGCCCGCCGGCAGCGATTCATCGGCGCGCGTCAGGCAAAGCGGCGCCAGTAATGCAATAACGCCGGCGCCGATCAGGACTCCAATAGCTGGCTTACTCAACTGATACTCCCAAGTGCAAGGACTCAACCCGCAAGACTCTGCAGAAATTTCGCCGTATGCATCCATGTCCGCGTGCCCGCAATCAATACTGCGGCGATGTTGGCAAGCATCAGTACAAGACCGCCGTACACATAAACCGGGTGCGGCCGCCCGCGTGTGCGCCAGTCGTACAGCATGGCCGCGACGATCAGCAAGTAGGCCACGAAGCCCGGCGGGATTGATACCCAGGCCGGCGGCGGGCCGGCATCCTGGGCCCCGGGCGGCGCGAGTACGGCGAGGAATACCCGCGCGATGGCCGGAATCATCAGGCCCGTCACCAGGACGAACATGAGTCGTTTGTGCACCTCGGGCTTGCGCACGTTGGCGATGGCGAGCGCGAACAGACCGATCATCACGGGCAGCGCGCAAAACGCCACCGCCGAGAATTTCCGGCTGGCGTCGCCGAAGCCGCGGACGTCATCCAGCCGGATGATGGTAATTCTCAGGATGATGATGGAGCAGATCATGACGCTGAACAGCGCGATGCCCGCCATTCCCCAGGCGCGGTGCGTCGGTGTGCGCCCCGCCGCCACCCACGCCGTTTGCAGGAAATAGAACAGCGTCCAGCCAAACAGCAGGATGCCGTGGATGTGCATGATCGGCGGCGGATGAAAATGGCCGCCAGCGAGTCGCAGCCAATAGGAAGGCGTAAAGCCGCCAAAAGCGATCAGGACGAATACCCCTGCCATCACCAGGTGGAAACGCCGGCCAGCGGAGCGAACCTCCGGGTCATCAGGCAGAATCGCAGTCACGAAATCTCCCCACTGCGTGAATTTCCACCACGGCATTGTCGCTGAAATGCCGGGCAACACAAACTGCCGCGGGTTGCCCGCGCGGCCTTATAGGCGTACCGATGTGAATGGTTTAGAGTGCCAGCGATGAGTCAGACCACCGTTGATTTCCATCCGTCCGGCGGCGCGCACGCGCCAGGCAACCATTGACGCGTCCCGGCGGCAGGGCGCGGCGCGTGGTCTCGGCGGTTCAGCAGCTGCCGTTCCGTCACCTCGTCAACCCGTACGCGCCGATCGAAATCCTGAGCGCCGATCAGGTCGAGGCGATTATCGGCGCCGCGCTCACCATTCTCGAAACCCGCGGCATGCGCTTACTCGAGCCCGGCAGCCGGAAACTACTGAGCGCAGCCGGCGCCGATTGCGACGAGTCCACCATGATGGTGCGCTTCGATCGCGCCCTGGTGCTCGAGAAGCTGGCGCTGGCGCCGGCCGAGTTTCGCCTGCGCGCCCGCAATCCCGCCCATGATCTGCACCTGGGCGGCAACAGCGTCGTGTTCTGCAGCGTTGGTGGGCCCGCTTTCTGCAGCGACCTCGATCGCGGCCGACGCCCGGGAACGCACGCCGAGGTCTGCGATTTCCTGCGGCTGGTGCAGAGCCTGAACATCCTGCACCAGGAATCGGGCGGCCCTTTTGAAGCGATGGATCTGCCGCCGGATACCCGGCATCTCGACCTGTATCTGGCGCAGATGACGCTGCTCGACAAGAACTGCCAGGCCAACGCGCTCGGCCGCGAACGCACTGCCGACTGCATCGAGATGAACTGCATCGCCCTGGGTGTGGATCGCGACGCGCTGGCGCGCGACCCGGCGGTCCTGGCCATCGTCAACACGAACTCGCCGCTGCAGCTCGATATTCCCATGACCGAGGCCGTCATCGAGCTGGCCTCCTCGGGCCAGGCCTGCTGCATCACGCCCTTCACTCTGGCCGGTTCCATGAGTCCGGTGACGCTGGCCGGCACGCTGGCGCAGCAGACGGCCGAGGTGCTGGCCGTGGTCACCCTGGCGCAGATCGTGCGGCCCGGCGCACGCGTCATCTATGGTTCCTTTGCCTCCAACGTCGACATGCGCAGCGGCGCACCGGCACTCGGCACGCCGGAGTACACCAAGGCCGCGCTCGCCAGTGGCCAGATCGCACGCCGACTCAAGCTGCCGTTGCGCTCGAGCAATGCCAACTCATCGAACTGCGTGGACGTCCAGGCCGCCTACGAGAGCGGCATGTCGCTGTGGGGCGCAATCATGGGGCACGCCAACCTCGTGTATCACGCCGCTGGCTGGATCGAGAGCGGCCTGACGGCCTCCTTCGAGAAGCTGATTGTCGATGCCGAGATGCTGCAGATGATGGCCGAGTTCCTGCGGCCTATCGAAGTGAACGAGGGCGAGCTGGCGCTCGATGCGATCGCCGAGGTCGAGCCCGGCGGCCACCATTTCGGCACCGCGCACACACTCGAGCGCTACGAGACCGCCTTCTACTCACCCATGCTCTCGACGCGCCAGAATTTCGAGACCTGGCAGGAGGCCGGTTCCGAGGATGCCACGCGCCGCGCTAACCGGATCTGGAAGACCATGCTGGGCGAATACCAGCAGCCACCGCTCGATCCGGCCATCGCCGAGCAGCTGGCCGACTACGTCGCGCGCCGCAAGCTCGCCATCGCTGCACGTTAGTCAGGCTGGCGATCACTCAACAACAAAGAGGCAAAGCGTATGTTCAGGGCATTGGTGCTGGATCACGGCGACGGCAAAGTCAACGCCAGCGTCCAGGAACTCGACGAAACCAGTCTGCCGGCTGGCAATGTCACGGTCGCAGTGGATTACTCGACCATCAACTACAAAGACGGCCTGGTGGTCACCGGCGCGGGCGGCCTGGTGAAGCGCTACCCGCATGTGCCGGGCATCGATTTTGCCGGCACCGTGCTGGCAAGCGAGCACTTAGGCTGCAAGCCCGGGGATGCGGTGGTGCTCACGGGCTGGCGCGTAGGCGAGGTGCAGTGGGGCGGGCTCGCCCAGAAAGCGCGCGTCAACGGCGACTGGCTGGTGCCCCTGCCGAAAGATCTCAGCACTCGCCAGGCCATGGCGGTCGGTACCGCCGGGTTTACCGCGATGCTCGCGGTCATGGCGCTCGAAGCCCACGGAGTCAAGCCGGAGAGCGGCGAGGTGCTGGTGACCGGCGCGGCCGGCGGTGTCGGCTCGGTCGCCGTCGCGATACTCGCCCGGCGCGGCTACCAGGTGGTTGCCTCGACCGGACGCGCGCAAACGCATGACTATCTCAAGAGCCTGGGCGCCAGTGCCGTCATCGATCGCGCACCGTTTGCTGAGCCACCGGGCCGGCCGCTCGAAACCGAACGCTGGGCGGGCTGCGTGGATTCCGTCGGCGGCAACACCCTGGCGCGAGTGCTTGCGCAGTTGAAGTACGGTGGCTCGGTGGCAGCGGTCGGGCTGGCCGGCGGCGCAAAGCTCGAGCACACCGTCATTCCATTTCTGCTCCGCGGTGTGAACCTGCTGGGTATCGATTCGGTCATGTGCCCCAGGCCACGGCGCATCGAGGCCTGGCAGCGCCTCTGCAGCGATCTGCCAGCCGCGAGCCTCGCGGCCATGAGCGTCGAGATCAAACTCGCCGAAGTGCCGCAGTATGCGCCACAGATACTCAAGGGCCTGGTGCGCGGCCGCGTCGTCGTCGACGTCAACGCCTGAGCGCTCGCGCCGCGGCGCGCTGCGCTCAGTTGTTCTCGTCGTCGTCGCTGTTGCAGGACGCGCCCGTGCCCGAAAAATATTGCTCGTAGATCGCGCCGTCGCTGCCAAACGGAACGAACAGCGGCGCATTATCGCGCAGATCGCTGAAGCTGATGGGCCCGACCTTCCTGAGATCGCGCGCTTTGGTATGCCCCAAAGCGATGCCCACGGTGCCGAGGATGCTGGGCGAATAATTGGCGCCGGTGGCAGCCAGTTCGCCGACCATCATTTCGATCTTGCCGCTGGTGTAGATCGCCACCTGCAGGGTATTGGGTGCAATCGTGCCGGCGGCCGGCACGCCCCGGTAAGTCACGACCAGGCGAGTATTGGCCGCATCGAAATATCCAAACACACCGCCACCGGTTGCGGCAGCGCTGCTGTTGAGGTCCTTCATCAGGGCGCCGATCGTGAACCTATTGCCCAGCAACATCAGACCCTTCATGTACCAGGGCGAACCATTGTCATCGAGCCCACCGATGTCCTGCGAGGTTCTGGCAGTGATGACACCATTTTCATAGGCGATCAGCGTGCTGATCGGGTCGGGCAGACCAGGAACCGGGAACGAAAAGCCGGGATAACTCAGCCAGACACTGCCATCGCCGCCCACCGCGAGCTTGGTCGTTCCCTGATCGAGCAGCGTCGCTCCCGAACTGACACTCACGTTGTAGCCCGTGTTGCCCAGCGGCATGAACGTGATCCGGTCGCCGGGCCGCAGATCGATGGGATGCGCCTTCACTTTCTCGCAATTGGCAACCAGCTTGACCAGCGGGTTGCTGCGTCGATTGGCATTCGAATTGTTGAGGTAGCGGTTGTAGTCGTCCGCGTGCTTCAGCGTTTTATTGAAGAATGAAACGGCATACCAGTTGGTCACGCGCGTGGTTTCGGCAATGGAGACTTCCGGTCGCAGCGGCATCGAGCCCTGCAGTTCGTTCCTGACCGGAATGATCCGCGGATCACCAAACAACACCGCCACCAGTTGCGCATCGCTGATGCCGTTGAACACCGAGGCATCGCAGTAATCGTAGACACCCGATTCCCGCGGCCCTGAATAGCTGAAATAGAAGGTGGCGTCGAATACATAGTTGGCGATATCGCTGCCGCTGAACAGCGCCGGGTTGCCAAAAACCGCCGGAAATACCGCGGGATTCACCGCCACCATGGAATTGTGGAAATCCTGGCACCAGCTGGTCTGATAGCCGGCGGTGTGGTGGCTCAGGCCGGCGACGTCGACCAGGTACTTGGGACGGCTATTGGTGAACAAGTTGAAGTTGTTATAGGCCATGCCGATGTCATTGCCGAAAAACATCAGCGGAACCTTGGCGTTGGCATAGTCGGCCGAGTTGAGCAGCAGGCCGTAGTTGGTTCCGGCGCCCATGAAAGCGGCTTTGACACGAGTGTCGGCCGGCAGTCCTGCCGAACTGATACCGGTGACGGTAGCCAGGCTGGTTTGACCGCCCAGCGAGTAGCCGAGGACACCGATATTCTGAGCATCGATATGCGTGGAAAAAGCCAGGCCGGTCTTCTGATCCATGACGCCCTGCAGGATGGCGTCTATCACGAACCTGACATCCTTGGAGCGCTGGAAAATCAGCCCCCCGGCACTTAGCGACGGATTTGGGCCCAGCGGCAAGCCGATGTAGTTGGAGAGGAAGAACGCCTGGTACCAGGCGTCGTCATTGCCGGTGTGTTCAACCGAGGCAACGATGTAGCCATGACTTGCCAGGGTCTCCAGCGTGTCCGGCATATTCTTTGCCGACGAAACCAGATTGCCGTGGGAAGCCACCAGCAGTGGGAAGCGCGCTTTCGCCAGCGCTGCCCCTTCGGCTACCGGGTTGAAGGAAAGACTGCCGAGAGCCGTGAGCGCGGGGAGATCAGGGAGACCCGGGTAGACCACGCCACCTGGGTTCTGGTTGTAGACCGGGTTATTCCACGTGTACCGAATGTGTTGCGAAGTCTTGACCGTGGTCGGATACCAGAGGTCCAGATGCAGAGGCCGGCCCGAACCGGTCGCCGGCGTGGAGCCGTCAGGATTGCGAGCGCTATCGGTGATAATGACCGTGGTATGGCCGATGGGGTAAGGTCCGGCCTGGTCAGGCGCGTAAGGGCCGTCAGATTTCGAATCTTCAGCCAGCGCCCAACTGCTGCCCGCGAGCAACGCTCCGAGTAACAGTGCCTTGGCGACCAGTGATGCGGCATTTGCCCGGAGCATTTTATTATTCACGAATATTCCCCTGACTTGAAGAGCGTGCGGTCCGACGGTGATACTCCGCCGTTCGCCCACCGTTTTCAAGGAGCGGCCGGACTATGACTCTGGTCTCAGCGGCCATTCTGCTGTTCCTCGTAATGGACCCGCTGGGGAACATCCTGCTGTTTGTCGCAGCGCTCAAGGGTGTGCCGGCCGCACGCCGCGCACGGGTGGTGGCGCGCGAGCTGCTCATCGCCTACGCGGTCATGGTCGTGTTCCTGTTCACGGGCGAGCACCTGCTCAAGGCCCTGAGCATTTCCGGCCCCGCGCTGACCATTGCCGGCGGGCTGGTGTTGTTCCTGATCGCGCTGCGCATGGTGTTTCCGTCGGCCGATAACTCGCTCGCCGAGCACGTCGAAGGTGAACCCTTCCTGGTGCCGCTGGCCATTCCCTACGTCGCCGGCCCCTCGGCGCTGGCAACGCTCCTGTTGCTGATGAGCCGCGAGCCACAGCGCTGGCCAGAGTGGCTATTGGCGCTCACCAGCGCTTGGGCTTTGAGTGCCGCAATCCTCGTGCTCGGCGGCAGGCTCAGCAAATTTCTCGGGCCACGCGGCCTGCTGGCGCTCGAACGACTGATGGGATTGCTGCTGGTGGCGGTGGCCGTGCAGATGTCCCTCGAAGGCTTACGCGGCGCACTACCGCAGCAATAACCGCTTGATTAGCGTTTATTGATTCGTATATGTTACAGCCATGTGGCTACCCTCCGAGCTCGCAGCCTTTGCCCAGGTGGTTGAACTGGGTTCTTTTACCGCCGCTGCGCGCAGCCTGGGTGTTCCCAAAGTGGCGGTCAGCCGCGCCGTGCAAAGCCTCGAAGCACGCGTCGGCACCCGGCTGCTGACGCGTACGACGCGCCGTGTGGCGCTTACGGATGCGGGCCGCGCCCTGCTGCCCTGCGCTTCGCGCATCGCCCAGGCCGCCGATAATGCCCGCCAGCTGGTCACGCCGCTGACCGAGCATCGCGCGGGGCTCCGGGTGCTGGCGGATCCGGCCTATGGTCGCCTGTTGCTCTCGCCGCTCCTGCCGCGCTTCCTCGAGAGCTACCCGGACATCCCGCTGGAAGTCGAGATGGTCGGCGTCCTGCCCGACGAGCCCGGCGAGCAGTGGGACGTGCTGATCCAGAATGGTCCACCGCGCCGCGAGCACCTGGTGGGCACGGCCCTCGGTCGGCCGCCGGTGATCCTGTGCGCGACGCCGGCCTACCTGAAGGCGCACCCCGCGCCTGAGCAGCCCGCCGAACTGGCGCAGCACGCCGTGCTGGTGCCCGGGCAGTCCGTCACCCAGCTGCGTCTTCATCGCGGCCGCCAGCAGGCCCAGGTGCCGCTCACGCCGCGTCTGATCGTGACCGATCCGTCGGTGGTCCACGCCGCTACGGCGGCCGGCGCCGGCATTGGCGTGCTGCCCGAATTCCTCTGCCGCCAGGGGCTGGCGATGGTAAAGCTGACGCGCGTATTGCCCGACTGGCAGGTCGCCGACCTGCTCGAGCTCTATGCCGTCACCGACCTGCGCCGCGCCGGCCTGGAGGCCGTCAAGGCGCTCATCGGTTTCTTCAGCGCCAATATGGTGCCGGTGCTCGGCAAGGCCTGAAGCAGGGTGCCTTAGCCGACCTTCGCGGCTTCCACCTGGATGGCGAGCTTCACCTTCATGCTGAAGCCGTAGGCCTTGCCGTAGTCGATGCCGAAGTCAGCGCGATCAAGCACCGCGCTGGCATCCGCACCGCAGGTTTCAATCTTGGTCATTGGATTGGGCTTGCACAGGAAGCTGCCGATGACCAGCTTCACAGGCTTGGTGACGCCATGCAGCGTGAGCTCGCCGGTCACTTCCGTGGGCACCGGGCCTTTGAACCTGGAGAACGTGCCCTTGTAGGTGGCGGTCGGAAATTTCTCGACATCGATCATATCGGCACTCTTGACGTGCACATTCAGCTTGTCGTAACCGAAATCAATCGAAGTGGTGTCGACCGTGATGTCGACCGCGCCGCTGCGCGCCGCGGCATCGAGCTGTATCGTGCCTGCTGTGTTCCTGAACTTGCCGCGCCACACCGACAGGCCGCCCATGTGATCGGCCTCAAAGCTCGGATAGGTGTGACTCGAATCAATCTTGTATGAAGCAGGCGCCGCCAGTGCGGTGCCGGCGACCAGTGCCAATAGTGTGAATAGCGTTGTCTTCATGCGGGTGATACCTCGGTTTCAGTGATTCGCGTTGACCAGGTGAAAGCGCACTTTCACCTGATCTTCAATGACATCGTTCCAGGACGGATCGCCAATGCCGAAAGCCTGGCGCGACACGAGCAGCGTGCCATCGAAGGCCGTGCCGGTTGCGGCGGCGCTCGCCGTCACCGGTACGGTGATGGTCAGCACCCTGCCCTTGATGCTCAGGACGCCGGTGGCTGCAAATTGTGTCGCGGAAATCGCCTTGATCGCCGTGGAACGAAAGGTCGCCAGCGGAAACCTGGCGCTATCGAACCAGGCCTGCTTGCGTATCTCGGCATTGTAGTCCGGATCGCCGATATCCAGGCTCCCGGTTTCCACGTCCACATTGGCGCTCGCGGCGAGGGGCTGGCTGGCGTCGTAGACGATGCGCCCGCTGAATTTCCGGAACGGGGCATCGACGGGTACGCTTTCCTGCCTGAAGGTGGCCACCATGGTGCTCTTGCTGACATCGAGCCCGGCATCAGCCGCCAGGGCCAACGCACTCGCCAGGCAGGTGACGGCAAGGCCCACACTGTGCAGCAGGCGCGTTCCAGAATTATTCCGCCGCATCGAAAACCTCAACTTTTCCTGCTCGGCAGCCCTGGCAGCATGCGACGCAGCGTATCGTCCTTGTCGATGAAGTGATGTTTGAGCGACGCGAGCAGGTGCACCACCAGCACCGCCACCAGCACCCAACCGAGCGTCTCATGCACCTCACGCCAGCTGTCGGCGAGCGCTTTGTTCTTCATCACCAGATCCGGCAGGGGCAGCAGGCGCAGATACACGATCGGGACACCGGCAGCATTGCTGTATATCCAGCCCGAGAACGGCAAGGCCAGCATCAGCAGGTAAAGCACGCCGTGCAAGCCGTGGGCGGCAATGCGCTGCCAGGCCGGCATGGCCACCATGGCCGGCGGCCGGTGAGTCACGCGCCACAGGATGCGCAGCGCCGCGAGCCACAGGATGGTGATGCCCACCCACTTGTGCCAGTTGTAGACCTTGAGCCTCAGCGGCGTGATGCTCATGTCGGTCATCACCCAACCCATGACCAGGGCCACGCCGATCAGGCCGGTGATCAACCAGTGTAGGCTGACGGCGGTATGGGTGTATGCGGTCGGTGCGGGTTTCGGGGTCTGCGTCATATTCATATCAGCTCCACATCGGCCGCCGCCACACTCGCACCGCCACTCTGGATGGTGCGCACCAGCGCCAGCGCCTGCGGCAGGGTCTGTGCTGCATAGAAACGCGCGCTCTGCAATTTGCCCAGCAGGAACTTTCGATCGTCCGCGCTGCCCGCCAGCTGCGTGGCCGCGATGTGCGCAGCGCGCGCCATGAGCCAGCCACCCAGCACGACGCCGCACAGCCGCAGGTACGGCACGCTCACGCCATAGGCGGCCTCGGGCGCCGTGCGCATCTGCAGGCTCAGCGACTCACTGGCGGCGCGCAGCCCGGTGAGCGCCTCGCGCGTACTGGCGAGTGTCTCGGCAAGCGCCGCCGCTTGCGGCGCGGCTGTCGGCATGGCACCGGCAGCATAGCCGGCCAGTTCCTGGTCAGCCTCATCGAGCAGCGCGCGCAGCGCCGCGCCGCCATCCAGCTTCACCTTGCGGCCCAGCAGATCGTTGGCCTGGATCGCCGTAGTGCCTTCGTAGATCGCGGTGATGCGCACATCGCGATACAGCTGCGCAATGCCGGTCTCTTCGATATAACCCATACCACCGTGCACCTGTACGCTGAGCGAGACCAGCTCGGCGCCAAATTCGGTGCCCCAGCCCTTGACGATCGGTATCAGCAGCTCACCGCGCGCCTGTGCGGCGCTACGGCCCGCCGCCTCGGGCAGCGCCCGCGCCAGATCCAGCTGCAGCGCCGCGTACAACGCCAGGGCGCGCATCGCCTCGACGCCGGAACGCAGTGTCAGCAGCATGCGCCGCACGTCAGCGTGGTGAATGATGGCAACCGCGCCCTCGCTCTTCACGCCCACCGCACGACCCTGCACGCGCGTGCGCGCCCAGGTGAGCGCCCGCTGAAAGGCGCTCTCCGCCAGGCCGATGCCCTGCACGCCGACCGAGAGTCGCGCCGCATTCATCATGACGAACATGTACTCGAGACCACGGCTCGCCTCGCCCACCAGCCAGGCACTCGCGCCGCCGTTATCGCCAAAGGCCAGCACGCAAGTCGGGCTGCCGTGGATCCCCAGCTTGTGTTCGATCGAGACGCAGCGCACGTCGTTGCGCTTGCCAGGCGTGCCATCACTGTTCGGAATGAACTTTGGCACCACGAACAGCGACAGGCCCTTGACGCCGGAAGGCGCACCGTCGATGCGCGCCAGCACCAGGTGCACGATGTTCTCCGCCAGATCATGATCACCGTAAGTGATGAATATCTTCTGGCCCGAAAGGCGATATTCGCTGCCCGCCGCCGCGGCGCGGGTACGGATCGCGGCCAGGTCTGAACCGGCCTGCGGTTCCGTAAGGTTCATCGTCCCAGTCCAGTCACCGGTGACCATCTTGGGCAGGTAGAGCGCCTGCAGCGCCGGCGTGCCGGTCATCAGCAGGGCCTCGATCGCGCCGTGCGAGAGCAGCGGGCACAGCATGAAGGCCATGTTCGCACCGCACCAGATTTCCTCAACCGCCGTGGCCAGCACTGAGGGCGCGCCCTGGCCGCCGTGATTCCTGTCGATGGCCAGCTGCGGCCAGCCGCCTTCAACATATTGCCGGTAGGCCTGCCTGAAGCCCTCTGGGGTCACCACGCCGGCCTCGCTCCAGCGGGCCCCGCTGCGATCGCCGCTCTGGTTGATCGGCGCCAGCACCTCGCTGGCAAAGCGCCCGGCCTCAGTGAGCACCGCCTCGGACAGTTCCGCCGAAAAATCCGGAAAGCGCGGCAATTGCGCTAACTGCCCGGCATTCAAGAGAAAATCGAGCACAAAGCGTTGGTCGGCGATCGGCGCACGGTACATCTTTGCAAACCTCGGGCAACTACCCCGTTACAATTATGACAAGTCTACTGAAATCCGGCTTTGGCCGTGGAACGGGAATACCGTCACGGCGGCAATTACCGCAGCTGTCCATTATAGGCATCATGTCCAAACTGTCGGTGAATACAGACTCCAACCCCCCGCGGCGCGACGCCGCTGAGGAATTGGGCCGACTGTTTGCCGGCGCCTTGAACGCCTGGCGCACGCCGGCGCTGTCACTGCACGATTCCAGCGGCGAAACGCTGTGGCTGAGTGAGGGATCATTCGGCCCGGATGAACACAGCGTGGTGCTCGCGGCACTTGACGTCTTTGCGCTCGAGCCGCAGCGCGTCTGCATACACCGCAAGCTCGAAGACGGCCGGCGTGGCCTGTTTCTTGCCGCCCGCGATCCGCTCGGTGGTTGCAGCGGCCTGGTGTTCGCCGTCATCGAAGGCGCCGTGGTCGACGAGCGACGCCTGGTTACACCCCCGCTGCGCTCGCTGCTGCAACGCCTGAGCATGCTGCTGGCGCCGCCGGTGGACAAGCGCAAGGCAACGCCGGCGTCCGTCAACGAGCCTGCCGAAGCCAACGCCCTGCCCGATGGTGCGCCGATCCATGCGCGCTGCTATACGCGGCTGCAACAGGGCGGCGGCACGCGCCGTTACGAGATTTCGGTGACGCCGGCTAACAGCAACCACGATGCCAGTGTGGTCGAACGGGTGGTCGAGTGGCTGACCCAGCATCGCCAGCGCTACGTCGCCAAGCCCTCGACTTTTGCCATCGCCATCTCGCCTGCCGCCGCCACCGATTCGCAGTTTGCGGCGCGACTGGAACAGTGCCTGACCCGCAATGAGATCGACGAGGGTCTGGTGTTGCTGTTGCTGCCGGCAGCGGCCTGGCAGCAGCAACCCGAGCGCGTGAAGGTGTTGCTGGCAGCCTGCGAACGCGTCCACTGTCACGTCATGCTCGATGATTTTGTGCTCAACGAGACCTCGCTCGACCTGCTGCGCAGCAAGGCCGTGCGCATGCTCAAACTGAATGCCGAGCTCACCACCGAGGCGATGGAAAGCCGTTATCCGCGCGCCATACTGTCCGCCTGCGTGCAGATCGCACGGGTGCTGGGCATACACTGCGTCGCCAAGCGCGTCGTCACCGCCACCGCCAGGAACTGGCTGACGAATGCCGGCATCGATTACATCGACCCGCTCAGTTCTTCCGAAACAGACGCTGCCAAAACGAAGGGCGACTCACCGTTTTTGCGGCAGGTTTCCTAGCCGAACCAGCATTCACTGCAGCGCCAGGCCGCGTGCCGGCGCCACCCGCCCGCCCGCCGCACCACCGTAGGGGTTGTAACCCGTCTGCCGGTCAGACTTTGACGGCCCGGGTTTTGGCGACCCGGGTTTTGGCGGCGCCGCGCCCCGGGCGGCCGGCGTGCTCCCCGATGCTCCGCCCGGGCCTTTGCGTTCGCTGGTATCGCCATCGCCTTCCAGCTTGAGCCCCGGCACCTCCAGCCGCCTGAGCAGGCGCGAAGTGGACTCCAGCGCCTGCTTGCCCGATTCCACCGCCCACTGCCATACGGCGTTGCCGCGCGCATCGTGCTGCACGGCGCCCGGGCCTGGTTGCGGCTTGTCGTCTTTGGCGCCCATGCATCTACCAGCTGTAATGCACCCGGTAGCGCACGATGCTCTCGCCATCCTTGGGCACGGCAACGTCGAAGTGAATGAGTTGCGCACTGTCTTTGTGGAACTCATGCGACTGACTCAACACTTTCCAGTTGCTCCAGCGGTACATCGGCTCCTTGATCACCACTTCGACGGCCTGTGATTTGTGATTGCGAATCCTGACCTCGATTTCCTCCTCGACCCAGCGCGCGCGCGTATCGACCTTATAGTCGACCTGGCGGCGCTCGCCCACGACGTCGAAAGCGCTGCCGAGCCTGAGGCGCAGGGTTTCATCCTTCGGAGTGTGGTTGATGGCATCCTCGCCAATGAATTCCAGGCTGCCGTCGCCAGCATCGAGGCGTGAGACCCGCACCCGCCCGGCGGGCAGCGGCACACCCAGGCCTGAGGCCGCGTCATTGCGGAACTCCACGTAGCTTTCGACTTTGGTGCTGGTATTGATGCCGGGGTCGCGCTCGGTGTAGGGCTCGCCAAAACCCGGTGAACCCAGCGCGTCGTAGATCAGCAGCCGTTTGGCGGGAATCTGCCTGGCCTGGTCGAACAGCTCAATCTGCTTGGTGGAATTATTGGGCAGCGTCGTGGTGCGTCCCAGCGTGTAGAGATGAAATTCATCGAAGGCCTTCTCGGCGAAGCCCGTGTCAGCCTCGGCCGTCATCGCCTTCACCATGGGCGCAAACTGCGCGCGTGGCTGCGGCGCCTGCACCCGGTTCACATCGCCGGCCACCAGCTTGAGGTGTGCGTCGTGATAGCTCGCGCCCGATTGATTGATGACGCTCACCCAGGCCGAGAGATCGAGCAGGCCGCTATTGGCATTGCGCCCCTCGTTGAAGACCACATTGTAATCAGCCCACCAGGTGATGCCGCCGGTCTGGTAGGTCACGCGCGCGCGCTGCGTGCCACTCAGCGGCGAATTCAGCTCCCAGACCAGGGTTGGCTGCGTGATCAGGCCACCCGGCAGCTCCGGGAACTTCACCGCTGAATAGCCGTTGAGCGCATGCACGCTGCCGTCGCTGCCGCGCAGTATCAGCCCGTCACTGGCCGACAACAGCGTGCCACTGATGCTCGAGGTTTCATTGCCCACACTGCGTTCCACGGTGATGGGCTTGTCGATATAGCGCAGCATGAGCTTGGCGGTGCTCACCAGATCAAACTGGAAATTCTGCTCCAGTACGCGCACCGCCGGGTTCGCCGGCACCGTGAAGGTAACCGTGGTCGGATCGATCAGACCGGCGACATCGCTGAATCGCAGCGTCGAACGGCCGGCGCTCAGTTCGACATCGCGATCCTGACGGATCATGGCGTAGCCGGGCACCGACGCCGCCGCGGGCACTGAGCCGCCGGGCACCGGCCGATAGAAGTCGGCGGAGATCGCCCCTGGTTGCTGCGAACTGTAGATGGTCAGGGCCGTTTCGGCATCCTTCCGGGCTGCAGCCGCCACCGTGGTTGCCGCCGCCAATAACAAGCCGATCGCCACCACCGGCACTGTGAAACACCGCTCATTCCCTGGTTTCATGCATCAATTCCTACGTAAAACGGACTGGTTGAACTCAATGCCATGAACGCTCAGTAGACTGCAGCGAGGCTGAAAAGTGCGAACTGGTTCGCGCTCCATACCCGCCAGGCTGAAATTGTGAGCCAGCACCCATGCGCGCGATGCCCCTTGGGCGCACGATACCCTTAGTACCGGCCGATTGGCATACTCCGCGACATGCGTACCGCACCGCTGATTCCACCGCCCCCAAACAAGCCTGGCGCCGTCGTGCCGCCGGCAGCCGTTGGCCTGCCCGGCGCGCCGCCGGCCCTGCCTATGGATCGTGAGTTCATTCTCCGCAATCAGATTGCCGAGCGCTACATATCCGGCCGCCTGCCGCTCAAGGGCGCCCAGGATTTCGAACGCTACTGTCACGAGCACCCTGAACTCATGGATGAGCTGGGCATGCCCGCGCGCGTGCATGCCGGCCTGCGGCTGCTCGAAGCCGGCGGTCACGCGCTGCCATGGGAAGAGAAGCCGCGCCAGTGGTGGGAAAAACTGCCGGTCCTGATCGCGGTCGCAGCGTTGGCAACCGGCGCCCTGATTGCCGCCCTCACCGAATCCTCGCGCCTGGGCGCACGTGATGCCACCATCGCCAGCCTGCAGAAGCGCATCAGTGAGCAACCGCTCGACCCCGCCACCAGCACCCGCAACCTGCGCCTGATCCCGAGCCGCACCGCGCCGTCACGTCACAACAGCGTCGTGCTGGGCGGCAGCGCGCAGATGAATGATCTGAAGATTGACCTATCGTGGTCGAAATTCACGGCCTTTCGGGTCACCATCGATCGCGTGGATCAGGGCCGCGTCGCGGTGCTGCACAACATGCTGCGCGATTCCAATGGCGATCTGCGCCTGGCACTCAACAGTACGGCCTTTGGCCCGGGCAGCTACCAGCTGGCGATCGAGGGCATGACCCTGCACGGCGACGCGATTGCACAGGCGTGGATTACCGTCGGGATCGTACACTGAGATCAGTTCAGCACTGAGCGCGGCGACTGATTGAGCACCGGCCGCGTCGCGAGATAACCGCTGACACTCACGACCAGCAGCGTGCCCATTACCCCTGCCAGCCAGATTGGCACATCGAACCGGTAGTGCAGATCGAGCTGGCGAGCCAGAAAATATCCCCCGAGCGCGGCGCCACTGGCCGCGAGCAGGCCGGCGAGCAGGCCAATTGCGGCAAACTCGCTCAACGCACTGCGCATCAGCATGGCGCGACTGGCGCCCAGTACCCGCATGATTGCAGTCTCATAACGACGTTCATCGCGACTGGCCTGCACGGCGGCGAGCAGCACCGTGAGTCCGGCCAGCAGCGTGAATACGAACACGCTCTGCACCGCCGTCACCGCCTTGTCGATGACCGCACGTACCTGGGTCAGCAGATCGCCGATATTGAAGATCGAAACGCTCGGGAAACGCTGTACCAGCGCAGCCAGCTCACCCGCCGTGCGTGGCTGATAACGCGCACTGGTCATGTAGCTGCCCGCTGCGCCGTCCAGCAGGCCGGGCGGAAAGACGATAAAGAAATTGGGGCGGAAGCTGTCCCACTTTACTTTGCGAAAGCTGGCCACGCTCACCTCGAGCGATTCTCCGGCGACATCAAACCTGAGCCGATCACCCAGCTTGAGCCCCAGTGATTCCTGAAACTCGCTGGCGAGCGAGACCAGCGGCTTACCCGCATCCTCAGGGCTCCACCAGCGTCCGGCGATGATGCGATTGTCGTCGCCCAGTTCATCCGACCAGGTGAGGTTCTGCTCTCGGTCGGCGAGATTCCCCGCGCGCCCGCCGAAGCGCTGCCTGCTGGCAGGCCGTCTGGTGCTGTCGCTGCGCTGCAGAACCACACCGTTTATGGAAATCAGGCGGCCGCGTACCATCGGCAGCATGCGCTCCGGTCGGGCACCCTGGGCAAGCAATGCGCTGCGAAACTCGTGGTGCTGATCGGCAGGAATATTGACGAAGAAATAGTTCGGCGCACCCTGCGGCAGACTGGTGCGCCAGTCAGTCACCAGATCACGCCGCAGAATGGCCAATATCAACAGCAGCATGACGCCCAGCCCAAAGGCGACAATCTGCGCGATGCTGCCACTGCGACGACGGGCGAGATTCGCAAGGCCATGGCGCAACGCCAGGTTGGCGCTGTGCCGCGCCCGAGCAGTCAGCTGCACCAGCAGGGCGCCGCCCAGGCCCAGAAACGCAATCATGCCCAACGCTCCTGCCACGAACCACAGGCTCAGCATCCAGTCGCCAAGCGCGCCGTAGACAACGGCACTGACCGCCGCCAAAGCCGGCAACAACGCGAGCCAGAATGCGGCCGGCGGTGGGCCGACGTCACGGCGCAGCACGCGCAGCGCCGGCACGCGGGTCAGCTGCAGCAGCGCGGGCAAAGCGAAGCCCGCCAACATCGCCACCGCCACGACCAGGCCGGTGAGCACGGGCGCACAGCCGGCCGGCGGCAGATCGGTGCGCAGGAAACCGGCCAGCGCACGCAGCAACCAGAGTTGTGTCAGCCAACCGAACGCTGCGCCGATCAGCGTGGCCACCAACGCCAACAGCAACAGCTGCAATATTGTCACACCCAGTACCAGACGCCGGCGCGCACCCAGGGTCTTCATCAGTGCCACCACATCCAGATGCCGCGCCACGTAGCTGCGCGCGCTCAGCGCCACGGCCACGGCGCACAGCAGCACCGCCACCAGGCTGGCGAGCGAGAGGAAACGTCCCGCGCGCTGCGCCGCATCGCCAATCTGCGGGCTCGCGTCGCTCACCTCACCCCAGCGCTCGCCGGAGCGTTGCTGCAATTCAAAGCTGCCGCGAAAGGTAGCCAACGCGCTCCGCTCGCCCGCGAGCAGCAGTGCAAATTCCACCCGACTGGCAGGTTGCAGCAGCCTGGTGGCCTCCAGATCCGTACTGTTGATAAGCAACGCGGGCACAAACTCCACAAAGGTCGAACCTTGATCGGGACGCGAGATCAGGATTCGACTCACCCGCAACGCTTGCGCGCCGACGTTGAGCACCGTGCCCACACTGGCGCCGAGCGCGGCCGCCAGGCGCGAATCCGGCCAGCATTCACCAGTGGCCGGAATCTCATGGGTGATCGCGCCACGGGTGAAGGGCTGCGCGGCCACCTGCAGCGCACCGCGCAACGGGTAGCCGGCACTGGCGGCGCGAATATTGGCGAGCTGGCTGACGTCGCCGTGAAACACCACCGATAACAGTGTTGTCAGTTGCGCGCTCTGCAGGCCCAGCGCCCGTGCCTGCTGCGCCAGTTGCGGCGCCAGCGCCTGCGGCGATTCCACCCGCGCATCGGCTCCCAGTACTTCGCTGGCCTGCGCCTGCACCGCGCGCCCGATGCGGTCAACCAGAAAACCCACGCCTGTAAGCGCCGCCACCGCCACGCTCAGTGACACCAGCAACACCGCCAGCTCGCCCGATCGCCACTCGCGCCGCAGCGCCCGCAAAGCCATGAGCAGCACGCGCATGATCAGCTCCGCGCGTCGCTATCGAGCAACGCGCCACTGTCCATGCTCAGCACGCGCTGGCAGCGATCGGCGAGTGCGCGATCATGCGTCACCAGCACCAGCGTGGTGTCGGCATCTTTATTCAGCTCAAACAGCAGCTGGATGATGCGCTCGCCGGTGACGGCATCGAGATTGCCCGTCGGCTCGTCGGCAAACAGCACCACCGGCGCACCAACCGAGGCGCGCGCCATAGCCACGCGCTGCTGCTCGCCGCCGGAGAGCTGCTTTGGATAGTGCCCCGCCCGCGCTGCCAGGCCCACGCGCGCCAGCATGGATTGGGCTGCGGCGCCCGCATCGCGCCGTCCGTTCAGCTCGAGCGGCAACATCACGTTTTCCAGTGCCGTGAGCGAGGGCACCAGATGGAACGACTGGAACACGAAACCCACGCGCGCCGCCCGCAATGCCGCGCGCCCGTCCTCATCGAGTGCCGTCAGATCTTCGCCCGCCAACCATACTTTCCCGGAAGTGGGCGTATCAAGCCCCGCCAGCAGGGCCAGCAGGCTCGACTTGCCGGCGCCCGACGGGCCCACGATCGCCACGCTCTCGCGCGCACGGATCCCGAATGTGACCTCGCGTACGATGGTCAACGGCCCCTCGGGACTGCTAACCTGACGGGTCAATCGATCGGCCTGGAGAACCATGTCACGCGCCATAGGAATCCTGTTGTGGTTACTGCTTGCGCCGCCTGCGTCACCCGCGGCGTCGCCTCCGACGGCGCCGGTTCGCGGCGCCACTGGCGTCGCCGCTCCCGCCGCTGCCAAAGTCATCCTGGTGTTTGGCGACAGCCTCAGCGCCGGCTACGGCCTGCCTGTGGAACAGGGTTGGGTCAACCTGCTCGCCAACCGGCTGCGTACGGAAGGTTACGGTTTCCAGGTAGTGAACGCCAGCGTGAGCGGAGAGACCACGACCGGTGGGCTCGCACGCCTGCAACGCGCCCTCGACGCCCACCATCCAGCCATTGTGATACTCGAACTCGGTGCCAATGATGGCCTGCGCGGCCTGCCGCTGAGCACCACCCGCAAGAATCTCAACGCCATGCTGGCGATCGCCGCCCGCGCACCGCGCCACGTAATGTTGCTGGGCATGCGCATGCCGCCCAACTATGGCGAACGCTACACGGCAGGGTTTGCCGCCGCCTTTGCGAGCGCCGCGCACCGCCGGCGCGTCACGCTGCTACCATTCTTCCTCGAGGGCGCGGCCGGTAATCCGCAGTTCGTCCAGGCCGACGGTTTGCATCCAAATGAGCGGGCACAACCGCTCCTGCTGGATAATGTCTGGGCTGGCCTGCAACCGCTCCTGCGGGCCAAAGGAGGCTAGCCGCATGGATAAGATCTGGATCAAACAGTATCCGCCTGGCACACCAACCGAGATCGATTGCAGCGAATTTCCGTCGCTCAAAGTGCTTATCGAAAAGAGCTGCGAGCAATTTGCGGCACGCACGGCCTACCTGCAGATGGGGCAAGGGCTCAGCTATGCCGAGCTTGATCAACTCTCGGCGCGTTTCGCCGCCTGGTTGCAACGGCGCGGCCTGCGCAAGGGCGATCGCATCGCCATCATGCTGCCCAATATTCTGCAGTACCCGGTCGTCATGTTCGGCGCGCTGCGCGCCGGTCTCACGCTGGTCAGCACCAATCCGCTCTATACCGCTACTGAACTCGAACACCAGCTGCGCGACTCCGGCGCCGCTGCGCTGGTGGTACTCGAGAATTTTGCCGCGGTCGCCCAGCTCGCCCTCCCTGGCACCTCGGTGCGACACATCATCGTCACCGGCGTCGGCGACCTGCTGAGCTTTCCCAAAGGCACGCTGGTGAATTTCGTGCTGCGCTATGTGCAACGCAAGGTGCCCGCCTGGAATATTCCCGGCGCCTATGCGCTCGCTTCGCTGCTGAGGACTGCTCCAGACAAACCTGAACCGGTCGAGCTGAGTCACGATGATATTGCTTTCCTGCAATACACCGGCGGCACTACCGGCGTGGCCAAGGGTGCCATGCTCACGCATGGCAACCTGATCGCCAATATCCTGCAATGCCGCGCCTGGTTTCAACAGGTGCGCCTCGAGAATACGACCTATGTGTGCGCCTTGCCGCTGTATCACATCTTTTCATTGACCGCGAATTGCCTGCTGTTCACCGTTATCGGCGGCAAAGGCCTGTTGATCACCAACCCACGCGACTTCCCGGGTTTCGTCAAAGAGCTGGCCCGCAACCCACCAATGTTTTTCGTTGGCGTCAACACGCTCTTCAATGCACTGATGAATACGCCCGGCTTCGGCGCCCTGAATTTTTCCAGACTCGTCGCCACAGTCGGCGGCGGCATGGCGGTGCAACGCGCCGTCGCCGAACGCTGGGAGCAGGTTACCGGCTGCACGGTCACGCAGGGCTGGGGCCTCACCGAGACCTCACCCGCCGCCTGTGTCAACCCGATGGTTGGCGTGAAGTTCACTGGCGCCGTTGGCCTGCCCCTGCCATCGACCGAAGTCAGCGTCCGCGACGACAATGGCCTCGAACTCAGTATGAATGAATCCGGCGAAGTCTGTGTGCGTGGCCCCCAGGTGATGCGCGGCTACTGGCAACGCCCCGATGAGACCGCCAAGGTGATGCTCCCCGACGGCTGGCTACGCACCGGTGATGTCGGCCGCATTGACGAACGTGGCTATGTATTCCTGGAAGATCGCAAGAAGGACATGATCAACGTCTCCGGGTTCAAGGTATTCCCTAATGAAGTGGAGGATGTCGTTGCCCAGCTGCCAGGCGTCGCAGAAGTAGCCGCCGTTGCCCAGCCAGATGAGCGCGCCGGCGAAGTGGTTGCACTGTATGTCGTGAGGAAGGACCCCACGCTAACGGCCGACGCGATACTTGAGCACTGTCACAAGTATTTGACCGGCTATAAGCTGCCGCGGCATATATATTTCAGAGCTGACTTGCCGAAGACCAACGTTGGCAAGATTCTGCGGCGAGCGCTCAAGGAGAGCGCCTCGATGCAATAGGCCCTAGCGCTTCGTACCCGTGAAGGCGAAGACGTGGATGCCGGCTTCGGTTGTTAAGGCCTTTCGGCCCGCCTTCCTAACTGCATTGTGTGACTCCAGCCAATAGTTGACATTGTCCAGTAGCGACTCACCCTGCTGACTCGCGAAATCTCGGAACTCCTGTAACTTGCTACGCGGCAAGCGTGGCACATGCGAGCAACGTTCAATCAAGGAGTTAGCGGGATCCTTGGCAGTCATATTTCCCGTGGCAGTACTTAGGAAGCGAACTACAG
>JBAVRE010000295.1:0-4228 GCA_049694695.1 Steroidobacteraceae bacterium
GCAAACAAGGCGTCGGCATCGACACCAGCGCGCTCGCAGACCTTGTGCAGCACGGCATCGTGGGAAATGTCCTGGTCCTCGCCCCAGTAGTATTCGAATGCTGCACGTGCAAACGGCACGAGCTTGCCCTGTGGCTCGAGAAACACGCAGCCGCGCATGGCCTTGACGCTATTCACAGGGAACACTGTTGGCGGGAACACAACCCTGAGCCCGTGAAATCGCGCGCTGTCCTGTATGTCTTTTCGCATGTACTGCTGCTTCGCGGGCACCGCATTCGTTCTGGACTCATATATCGATGGATTGACCGCATTGAAGATGCCGCCCACGAGCACGGGGCGCCACGTGATCTCGATGCCAAGGTCCCGCGCTAACGGCTGTATGGCATGGAACCCGAAGTAGGTCCACGGACTACCGCAATCGAAGAACATCTCAAGCTTTGTCACCGCGCCAGCCCTTCGGGTTTCGATGGCGTAGCGAAGAGCACGCCTCGGTCGGCGTCGGACATTGGCTTCGCCAGCTGACCGGGCCCGCCGCCCACGGCAAGCCCCTTCTGAACCAGCGGGCGCGCCCGGACTTCGGCGAACCAGCGCTTCAGTCCAGGGAAATCTTCCAGCGTGAGCCCCTGCTTCTTGTGAGTCATGATCCACGGAAAGCAGGCAATATCGGCCACCGAGTAGTCACCCGCAATGTAACTGCCGGTCTCCTGCAGGCGTCGATCCAACACCCCGTACAAGCGGCGCAATTCTCTTCCGAAACGTTCGATTGCGTAGGGAATCTTCTCCTGCGCATACAACGCGAAATGGCCATTCTGCCCCCCTATGGGGCCGAGGCCGCCAACCTGCCACATGAGCCACTGCATGACCGCGTAGCGTCCTGCGGTGTCCTTAGGAAGGAACTTTCCCGTCTTCTCGGCAAGATAAAGCAGGATTGCGCCGCTCTCGAACATTGCGAGCGGGCGGCCGCCGCCAATCGGCGTGTCGTCAACGATCGCCGGGACGCGATTGTTGGGGCTGATCTTCGTAAACTCGGGTGAAAACTGTTCGCCGGCGCGAATGCCTATCGGCTGCACCCGGTACGGCAGGCCGCACTCCTCAAGCATGATCGACACCTTCCAGGTGTTCGGTGTCGGGTCGAAGTAGAGATCGATCACTGCGAATCGACGCCTTACTCGTTCATGCTGTTGAGCCGCCAGTCGACACGCTCAAAGCTGCAGAAATCACCGCGCCACGGGCGCGCGGTGTATTCCGATTGCTGTCTCGGCTCACTTCTGCCCGAATTTGAAACCTATTTCTGCACCCACATAGCGTGGCTCGCCGTAGAACGCCCAGATCCACAGGGGATCGACGTTCTGGGCTGAGGTCACGTAGGTCTTGTTGGTCAGGTTGCGCCCCAGCACGCGCGCGAACCAGCGGTCATTCGCAGCATTGTAGGTGATCGAGGCACCCACCAGCGTACGGGCATCCGCGTAGGTCTGCGTAAATGGCGCGTACGGCAGTGCGATCGAATAGGTATCAAGATTCTTCGAAACGTAGTTGGCATTCGCGTCGAACACCACCCGCCCGCCGCTGGCCAACAGGTTCATTGTGTAGCTCAGATCGATAGTGGCCGTCCATTCCGGACAACGGTTTACCGGCAGCCCCGACAGGTCAACTGTATTGGTCCCTTCGAGCGTCGTGAAGTTGTTGTACTTGCAATGCTGATAGCTGACCGGTGCGTGCAACAACCAGTTATCCGCGAGTTGCGCGGTCAACTCGCTCTCGATTCCGTAAGCGGTCATCTTGGCGGCATTGCGGAACAGCGTCTCTTCGCCTGGCTGGCCGTTTTGATTGGTAACCGGCACGACCACCTGGCGGATTGCGTCCTTGTACTGAACGTAGAACAGCGCCTCATTGAGTCGCAAACGCCGGTTCAGGAGTTCGCTCTTCATGCCCAGTTCGAAAGAGTCGGCCTTCTCGGGATTGGTCGGCAGCCTTTCGTCCGCGGTTATCGGCGCGCCGCTGGTGCCGACCTGGTCGTTGTAGCCGCCGCCCTTGAAGCCGTGCGAATAGGTCGCGTAGCCGAATACATCAGGATCAAACTGATGCGAAAGCGTGACTCGGTAGCTCGGTTGCGTCCAGGTGTGCTTGTCGGTAACTACGCCGAAGGGGTAGGCGCTGAAATTGGCGGCGTTCATCAAGTCGCCGAGCTGGTCGAAAGTGAATGACGGAGTGAATGCGCCAGTCGGCGACGGCAGCTGCTGCACGAACACCTGTTGGCGACCGATCCAGTCCTTGCTGTCGCGCGTCAGGCGTGCGCCGACAGTGAGCGTGGTGGCATCGGTGAATTTGAAGTTGCTTTCCCCATAGAGCGCGGTCGATTCTTCAGTCTGCGCATTGCACAGCACTTGCGGATTGTTGTTGTAGCCACCGGCCGCGGCACCAGGCGGCGTAGGCACAAGAAACAAATCATAGATGCCGAGTATCTGCGCAACGCAGAACTTCGTGTTGTCGTGTTGGTAAAAGGCGCCGGCCACGAAGTTGAAGTTGCCCAGCTGCTGGGAAGCGAAACGCACTTCCTCTTGCCAGGTCTTGCGTCGATCGGAACGATTGGCGTCGAAAACCGATAGCGGTCCGACCAGACCCGTATAGTCTGAAGGCAGGCTCGAGTCCTGGGAGCGATATCCTTGCACCCAGGTGAGCGTGCCGGCAGTAGTCGTCCAGTCCACATTGAGGTGCACACCGTCCGCGTCGACCTTGTGGCCATCCGGCAGACCAACCAGATAGCTTGCACGGCCGTCATAGCCGGCGTTATTCAGCGGATCGTTGCCGGTATAACCCGGCAAACCAAGCTGGGCAAACACGTAGTACGGTGTAGTGGTGCCGGGACGCAGATCGGCAGGCGTCGCATTGACTGCGGCCGGCACTTCCGAGCGATCTCTCAGCATTTCGAAGCTGAGCAGCGCCTTGAGGTTATCGGTCGCCTGCCAAAGCAGTTTCGCTCGCGCGGTTGTCACATCGGTACCACCGATACGGCTGCCATCACCCACGTAGGTCCCGGCGTACGCGGTATAGCCAATGGTGGTAGTGGCGCCATTGCGCATCCAGCCGTCTTCGCGTTCCTTGCTGGCCACCAGCCGCAGCGCGAGGCGGTTCTCCATCAGCGGGATATTGATAGCGCCCTGGGCGCTCAGAGCGCTGAAACTGCCGGCACCGAGCTTGGCATCGACAGAGAACCGATCGAGTACCGGCGCTATGGTGCGCACTACCACGGCACCGCCCGTGCTGTTCTTGCCAAACAACGTGCCCTGCGGGCCGCGCAGCACTTCGACTTCCTGCACATCGAACGGATCCAACAGCTGCGACTGCACGCTGGGCATCACGAAGTCATCGAGCAGGACTGCGACCGGCGCCTCGTTGTAAACGATGATGTCGGTATTGCCCACGCCGCGCATCGCAAACGAGGCGGCATTGAATCCGTTGATCTTGTTCGCCGAAAAATTCGGTACCATCATTGCCAGGTCGGCAATGCTGCGCGGCGAGAGCTGCGCGATCGTGTTGGTGTCAATGGCCGACACCGCAATCGGCGTGGATTGCAGGTTCGACTCGCGGCGCGTCGCAGTAACGACGATTTCATCAAGGCCTGCGTTCGCCTGTTCGCCATAAGCGAGCGGCGCGACCGCCACCGACCCCAGGGCGGTAGCGACTACAGCACCTGCAACGCGCAGAAAATTCCAAGAGATTCGTGGCGCCTTCATTCGTTTTACCCCTCAAGTGATTGCTTCTGTACCTGCGGGCGCGAGAGCCGTCCCGCGCGCCCACGTAGGCAACGAACGCAACGTACGCGCTCGACACTAAAAAAACAAGCGTGACTGTTTTTTGCCAAGCGTAAAAAAGCCCCAGCCCAAGGCGTTACATCGGCTCCGGGTGGGCGTTCTCGAACAAATCCCGCCAGCGGTGTCGAGTTCGGTTGCTTTTATGCGACACACTGCCTCCGGTTGGGGGTGCGGACGCTAGGCGCGCTCGACGCGGTACCCCAGCCTTGGAAAATGCGTGACCACAGTGCCCACCCTCGGATCGTGGCGCCGCAGTGCAACTTCCTGCCTTTCCAGGGTAACGAGTTCGCCGACGACCGGATCCTTCCCATAGTCGTCGGGGGTCACACGGACACTCTCGCCGGCCGCCAGCCCCAACGGATCCAGAGGGTCGACACCGCGGCCCGGCTCGGGTTGCGCCGCCTGTGCGCACCGCAG
>JBAVRE010000296.1:0-33727 GCA_049694695.1 Steroidobacteraceae bacterium
GGCATGTACGACCCGTCGAACGAGCACGACGCCTGTGGCGTCGGCTTCGTCGTGGACATCAAGGGCCGCAAGTCCCATCGCATCCTGCAGCAGGCGATCGAGATCCTGAAGAACCTCGATCATCGCGGCGCCTCGGGCAGCGAGGTCAACACCGGCGACGGCGCCGGCGTGCTGATGCAGATGCCGCACGCATTCCTGAAGGAAGCCTGCAAGAAGTCGCGCATCCAGCTGCCCGAGCCGGGCCAGTACGCCTGCGGGCTCGTGTTCATGCCGCGCAACCCGACGATGCGCCGGCGGCTCGAGGAGCGCTTCGAGCACATCGTGCAGTCCGAAGGCCTGTCGGTGCTGGGCTGGCGCACCGTACCGACCAGGAACGCATCGTTGGGCGAGACGGCGAAAGTGAGCGAGCCCTCGATCCGCCAGGTGTTCATCGGCCGCAGCAACGAGATTGGCGATGATCTCGCCTTCGAGCGCCGCCTGTACGTCGTGCGCAAGCGCGGCTACAGCGAGATCCGCACCTCGACGCTGGACGGCGCCGAGGACTGGTACATCTGCAGCCTGTCCTGGAAGACGCTCGTCTACAAGGGCATGCTGCTGACCACGCAGCTGGCCGAATACTTCCAGGACCTGCAGCACCCGGCGATGGAGACGGCGCTGGCGCTGGTGCACTCGCGCTTCAGCACCAACACCTTCCCGAGCTGGGACCGCGCGCACCCCTATCGCTACATCGCGCACAACGGCGAGATCAACACGCTGCGCGGCAATATCAACTGGATCAAGGCGCGCGAGGCGCTGTTCGAGTCGGAGCTGTTCGGCGAGCAGATGCGCGCCATCCTGCCGGTGGTCAATCCGAACGGCAGCGATTCGGCGATGTTCGACAACACGCTGGAACTACTGGTGCTGGCCGGCCGTTCACTGCCGCATGCCGTGATGATGATGATTCCCGAGCCGTGGTCGGCGCACGAGAGCATGGACGATTCGCTGCGCGCGTTCTACCAGTACCACTCCTGCCTGATGGAGCCCTGGGACGGTCCGGCCTCGATTGTCTTTACCGATGGCCGACAGATCGGCGCGGTGCTCGATCGCAATGGCTTGAGGCCGTCGCGTTACTATGTCACCAAGGATGATTTCGTGGTGATGGCTTCCGAGGTCGGGGTGCTCGATTTTCCGCCCGACCAGATCGTGCGCAAGGGACGCTTGCAGCCGGGGCGCATGTTCCTGGTCGATACCGAGCAGGGTCGCATCATCGAGGACGAGGAAATCAAGCGTATGGTGGCTGCCGAGCGGCCCTACCGGCAGTGGCTCGATGAACACCTGGTCAAGCTCGAACAGCTGCCGCCGGCCGGCGAGCTGCCGCGGCCGGATCACGACACGCTGCTGCAACGACAGGTTGCGTTTGGCTATAGCTTCGAAGACCAGCGTCTGCTCATCGACCCGATGGGGCGCAGTGGTGTCGAGGCCATGGGCTCGATGGGTAATGACACCCCGCTCGCGGCGCTGTCGTCCAGGCCACGACTGCTGTATGACTATTTCAAGCAGCTGTTCGCACAGGTCACCAACCCGCCGATCGACAGCATCCGCGAAGAGCTGATTATTTCCAGTGAAATGCTGATTGGCTCGGAAGGCAACCTGCTGCAGCCGCGCCCTGCCGACTGCCGGCAACTGGAACTGAGCGGCCCGATTCTCACCAACGAGGATTTTTCACGGCTGCGGCGCATGGAGCTGCCCGGACTCAAGGTCGGCGTGCTGCCGATATTGTTTCGCGTCACGCGCGGCGAGCTGGGTCTGGTCAAGTCGATGGAAGAGCTGCGCATCATGGCGCGGCGCATGATCGAGGAGGACGGCGTGGCGGTGCTGATCCTCACCGATCGCGGCATCAACAGGGATTTCGCGGCGGTGCCGGCCCTGCTGGCGGTGGCCGGACTGCACCATTACCTGATCCGCGAAGGCTTGCGTACCCGCGTGAGCCTGGTGCTCGAGACCGGCGAGGCGCGCGAGGTGCATCACTTCGCGCTGCTGATCGGTTATGGCTGCAGCGCCATCAATCCGTACCTGGCCTTCGAGACCATGGACGGCATGATTGCCGAAGGCATGCTCGCCAACGTCGATCACCAGCTGGCCTGCAGGAATTACGTCAAGGCAGCGACCAAGGGCGTGATCAAGGTGATGTCCAAGATGGGCATCTCGGCGATCCAGAGTTACCACGGCGCGCAGGTGTTCGAGGCTGTGGGCCTGCGCCAGGATGTCATCGACGAATATTTCACCTGGACAGCCTCGCGCATCGGCGGCATCGGCATCGAGGTCGTGGCCAAGGAGGTGCTGATGCGCCACAGCGCCGCATTCGCCGAGCGTTCCGGTGAAAGCGAGCCGTTGACGGCGGGCGGTCAGTATCAGTGGCGCGCGGGGGGTGAATATCACCTCTTCAATCCGGAGTCGATCCATCGCCTGCAGAAGGCGGTGCGCACCGGCAGCTACGCCACCTACAAATCGTACGCGGCGCTGATCAACGATCAGTCGAAGCAACTGTGCACCCTGCGTGGCCTGCTCGATCTCATCGCCGGCGATGCCGTGCCCATTGAAGAAGTTGAGCCGGTTGAAGCACTGATGCAGCGCTTCAAGACCGGCGCGATGTCCTACGGATCGATCAGCAAGGAAGCGCATGAGACGCTGGCGATCGCCATGAACCGCATTGGCGGCAAGAGCAACACCGGCGAGGGCGGCGAAGACCCGGAGCGCTTCCAGCCCATGGCCAATGGTGACTCGAAGAATTCAGCCATCAAGCAGGTGGCCTCGGGGCGCTTTGGCGTCACCAGCGAATACCTGGTGAGCGCGCGTGAATTGCAGATCAAGATGGCGCAGGGCGCCAAGCCCGGCGAGGGCGGGCAGCTGCCCGGATCCAAGGTATACCCGTGGATCGCCAAGACCCGTCACACCACCGCAGGCGTTGGTCTGATCTCTCCGCCACCGCACCACGATATCTATTCCATCGAAGACCTGGCCGAGCTGATACACGATCTCAAGAACGCCAATCGCGAGGCGCGCATCAGCGTCAAGCTGGTGGCCGAGGTGGGCGTCGGCACGATTGCCGCTGGTGTTTCCAAGGCGCACGCCGATGTGGTGCTGATCAGCGGCTATGACGGCGGCACCGGTGCCGCGCCGCAGACTTCGATTGCGCACGCAGGTCTCCCCTGGGAACTCGGGCTCGCCGAGGCCCACCAGACACTGGTGCTCAACAATCTGCGCAGCCGCATCGTGGTCGAGACCGATGGCCAGCTCAAGACCGGCCGTGATGTCATCATCGCGGCGTTGCTGGGCGCAGAGGAATTTGGCTTTGCCACCGCGCCGCTGGTCTCGGTCGGCTGCATCCTCATGCGGGTCTGTCATCTGAACACCTGCCCGGTGGGCGTGGCGACGCAGGATCCGCGCCTGCGCTAGCGCTTCACGGGCAAGCCGGAGCACGTGATCAACTTCATGCGCTTCATCGCCCAGGACATGCGCGAGATCATGGCGCAGCTCGGTTTCCGCACGGTCGAGGAGATGGTCGGCCGGGTCGACCGGCTCGAGCCACGCAAGGCCATCGATCACTGGAAGGCGCGTGGCTTCGACTTCAGCAATATTCTCTACCAGCCCGATGTCGGCGATGAAGTCGGTCGCTTTCAGCGCGAAGCACAGGATCACGGCCTCGACAAGGCGCTCGATGTCACGACGCTGCTGGAGCTGTGCCGTCCTGCGCTGGAGCGCGGCGAACCGGTGCGCGCTGAACTGCCGATTCGCAATGTCCACCGTGTGGTGGGCACGATTACCGGCAGTGAACTTACCCGCCGTTACGGCGCCAAAGGGCTGCCGGCCGACACCATCCGCCTGAAGTTCAATGGTTCCGCCGGCCAGAGCTTTGGCGCGTTCCTGCCGCCAGGCATGACGCTGCAACTGGAGGGCGACGCCAATGACTACGTGGGCAAGGGCCTGTCGGGCGGCAAGCTGATCATTCATCCGCCGGATGGCTCATGCTTCGCGGCCGCCGACAACATCATCATCGGCAATGTCGCCCTGTATGGCGCCACCAGCGGTGCAGCCTATATCGGCGGCATGGCCGGCGAGCGCTTCGCAGTGCGCAATAGCGGCGTCGATGCCGTGGTGGAGTCGGTGGGCGATCACGGCTGCGAGTACATGACCGGTGGTCGCGTGGTGGTGCTGGGCCGCGCCGGCAGGAATTTCGGCGCCGGCATGTCCGGTGGCGTGGCCTATGTGCTCGACGAAATCGGTGACTTCCCCAAGCGGGTGAACACCCAGATGGTCGGCATCGAGCGCATTGAAGACGCTGCGGAGAGCGCCGCGGTGCGCGCCCTGGTGCAACAGCACCTGGAGTACACCGGCAGCGCGCGCGCCCGCAGCCTGCTCGAGCGCTGGGATACCGTGGTGTCCCGCTTCGTCAAAGTGATGCCCAAGGATTACCAGCGCGTACTGGCGTGCGTGCGCCGTGCGCACGATCAGGGACTCTCGGGCGATGAGGCGATCATGGCGGCTTTCGAAGAAAACGCCCGTGACCTGGCACGCGTCGGCGGCAACTGAACAATGCGCAGGACTCGCAACCAACGGCGCCCAGCATATGGGTAAACCTACAGGATTCATCGAATACCTGCGCGAGTTGCCGGTCGATCGCACGCCGGTCGAGCGGGTGGGCGACTGGAACGAATTCCATCACCACATGGAAGAGAAGCACCTGCGCCAGCAGGGCGCCCGCTGCATGGATTGCGGCGTGCCGTTCTGCCAGACCGGCAAGCTCATCAGCGGCATGGCTTCCGGTTGTCCGGTCAACAATCTGATTCCGGAATGGAATGACCTGGTGTATCGCGGTCTGTGGCGCGAGGCGCTCGAGCGCCTGCACCTGACCAATAATTTTCCGGAGTTCACCGGGCGTGTCTGCCCGGCGCCGTGCGAAGGTTCGTGCGTGCTGGGCATGAACAGTCCGCCGGTCACCATCAAGACCCTCGAAAACGCCATCATCGACAAGGGCTTCGAATCCGGCTGGGTGCTGCCGCATGTGCCGGCCAGGCGCAGTGGCAAGAAGGTGGTGGTCGTGGGTTCCGGGCCGGCGGGTCTCGCCGCCGCCGCACAACTCAATCGCGCCGGCCACACGGTGACCGTGCTCGAGCGCGCCGACCGGCCCGGCGGCCTGCTGATGTACGGCATACCCAATATGAAGCTCGACAAGCGCGAAGTCGTGCTGCGCCGGATCGACTTGCTCGAACGTGAAGGCGTCAAGTTCCTGTGCAATGCCGAGGTCGGTGACAACGTCGAGGCCATGCTGCTGCTGCGCGATTTCGACGCCGTGGTGTTGTGCACCGGCGCCACGCAGGCGCGCGACCTGCCGGTCGAGGGCCGGACATCGGGCGGCGTACATCTGGCGATGGATTATCTCACCCTCAGCACCAGGGCCCTGCTGAACGGTGGCGCCGGGCAGGCCGCCATTCATGCCAAGGGCAAGGATGTCGTGGTGATCGGTGGCGGCGACACCGGCACCGACTGCGTGGCTACGGCCATGCGCCAGGGTTGCCAGAGTCTCACGCAGATTGAAATTCTGCCGCGACCGCCCGATGAGCGCGCGGCCGACAATCCCTGGCCCGAATGGCCCAAAGTCTACAAAATGGACTATGGCCAGGAAGAAGCGGCGGCGCGCTTCGGCGCGGATCCGCGTGTCTACGTCACCACCGTGAAGAAATTCATCGCCGGCGCTGATGGCGCCGTTGCGCAGGTGCTCACGGTACGCATCAGCTGGGAGAAGAATTCCGCCGGTCAGTTAAGTGCCGTCGAGCAGCCAGGATCCGAGCGCACGCTGCCGGCGCAGCTGGTGTTGCTGGCCATGGGTTTCACCGGACCCGAAGCATCGCTGCCGCAGGAACTGGGCACGACGCTCGATGCGCGCGGCAACATCGCCGCCGAGCACGGCAGCTTTGCGACCAGCGTCAAAGGCGTGTTCGCGGCCGGCGACTGCCGTCGCGGTCAAAGCCTGGTGGTGTGGGCCATCAATGAAGGCCGCGGTGCAGCGCGTGAGTGCGACCGCTACCTGATGGGGCGCAGTAACCTGCCGTAGCGCATGCTCGCCGCCGTGAATAAAGCCGCGCTCAGCGCCTGCATAATCACTTACAACGAGGCTGATCGCATTGACCCATGCCTGGAGGCGCTGAGCTTCTGCGACGAAATCGTGATCGTCGATGCACATTCAACCGACGGCACGCGCGACATCGCCACCCGCCGCGGCGCCCGCGTGATCGAGCGTGACTGGCCAGGCTACCGCTCGCAGAAGCAGTTTGCCACCGACGCGGCGACGCACGACTGGGTGCTGTGTGTCGATGCCGACGAACGCGTCACGCCGGCGCTGCGCGCCCAGATCGAGGCGCTGCGCACTGAGGGTTTTGCCGGCGCGCGTGGCTGGAGCATTCCGCGGCTCACCGAATACTTCGGTCGCTTCCTGCGTCACGGCAATGCCTGGCCTGATCGGCAGATCCGCCTGTACGACCGTCGCGCCGCCCACTGGGCCGGCTACGAGGTGCACGAGAAGATCGTGGTGGCAGGTGTGGTCGGTTCGCTGGCTGGTCCGCTCGAGCACTATGCCTATCGCAGCTTTGATGAACATCTCGCCAGGATGGATCGCTACGCCGCACTCATGGCGGCCGAGATGTATCGCGCCGGCCGACGTTGTGGATTCCTGCCGGTGGCCCTCAACCCGGCCTGGCGGCTGTTTCGCGGCCTGATCATCAAGGGCGGTGTGCTGGATGGCTGGCGCGGCCTGATGTTTCACCTCGTCGAGGCCGGATACGTGCGGCGCAAATATCTGCGGCTTTGGGCGCTGAGCCGGCAACTGCCGCGCCCGGGCGGCCAGGTCTGACCGTCCGGCGAGGCCCGGCCAGCGTTCTAAGGTCAACCATCTTCGCGGTACCGCGTTGTCAGGGGTAAGGCGCCGGGAATCCCGGGCGCCGGACCAGAGTAGCCGTACCTATAGGAGATGAATATGTCTAAACGTCGTGAAAAATCGCTGTGGGTGGCCCTGACTGCCGCCACGCTGATGACACTTGGAGTCGCCGCCAGCGCGCAGGCCGAAACCCGCTGGGAGCACAATCATCCGCGTCGTGACCAGGTCAACGACCGCCTGGAACGTGAGAACGCGCGCATCCGCCACGAAGTGCGGGAGGGTGAGATGAGCCCGCGGCGCGCGGCGCGCCTGCATCACCAGGTTCACAAGGTTCGGCGCGAAGAGCGGCTGATGGCGAGCCAGCATGGCGGCCACATCACGCGCCAGGAGCAGCGTGTGCTCAATGCGCAGGCGAATCGCATCAGCCGACGCATCGGCAGCTAGGCCGGCGCACACGCGGCGCGCATTGCGCCCCAACCCGCGATCGCACACACTGCTGCGGGTTGCGGCGATGTGAGGTAGCAGATGGCGGCGCGCAGTAAAACGGCCAGGTCAGTGGCGCGCGGTACGGCCAGGTCGGGTCGGGCGCGCGCCCCGTCCTCGAGCCGCAAGCGACTGAAGATGGCAGGCAGTGAGCGCGGGCTGGCGAGCGGCGAGATTGCATTGCCGCGCGAGCATCCGGAGTTGAGCACGCTGGCGGCGTTGGTCGACGAGGCCGGTGGCGCGGTGATCGGCGCCTATCGAGATCCGCTCGGCGGCCGACCCTTGCTGATCGCCACGCTGCCGCTGCGCGCCGTGCAGCCCACGCCGTTTCAGCGCGACCTGTCGCCGACACATACCAGGCGATTGGCGGAAAAAATTGAGCAGGCCGGGGCGTTTCTCGATCCGCTGATCGTGGTGCAGGGTCAGGAGGGCGGGTTCTGGACCCCGAACGGCCGCCATCGGCTCGCCGCCGCCAGGCTGCTGGGTTTGCGGCAGATCACGGCGTTGATCTGCCCGGACGAAGCACTGGCCTATCGCATCCTGGCGCTCAATACCGAGAAGGCACATAACCTGAAGGATCGCAGCCTGGAAGTGATCCGCATGGCGCGCAATCTGGCGCGCCGCGAACCCGCCGGCCGCGAAGCCCAGTACGCGCAGCAGTTCGAGGCGCCGGAGCTGCTGACGCTCGGCATACTCTACGAGGAGAACCTGCGCTTTGCCGGCGGCGCCTATAGTTCATTCCTGCGCAAGGTCGATCGCTTCAGCGATCGCACCCTGAGTGTCAGCCTGCGCGAACGCGCCGGCTACGCCGCGCGCCTCGAGGAGATCGATGCGCAGGTGAAGAAAATAATTGCCACCCTGACGGCCAAGGGCTTCAAGTCTCCCTATCTGCGCAACTACGTCGTGGCGCGCATCAATCCGGTGCGCTTCATCAAGCCAGCCAAGGGCGCCAAGGGGCCGCTGATGCCGATCGGCCAGGCGCTGACACGCATGACGGCGGCGGCGAAGGGCTTCAAGACCGAGTCGGTGTCGAACGCTGATCTGGCCTGGGTGGCGGTGGGCGCGGGCGCGCAGGACTGACATTCGCTTTGCAATAGACTTAAGCTGCAGCAGGCTGCGATCGGCAGTCAATACCGGAGCCGCAGCCATGAGCCCAGTCACGCGACGTCAATTCGTGCAGATCGCCGGCCTTGCAACGCTTGCCGGCAGCCACAACTCCGCCGCTGCGGTCACGGAAGCAGGCACTGCTGCGGCAGCCATGCCCAGCATCGGCGCCGGCACTTTCGACCACGTCAGCAGTCCGCTGCCGCTGCCGTTCGACACTCGCAAGCTCGCCGGTCTATCCGAGCGCCTGCTGCAATCGCATTGGGAAAACAACTATGGTGGTGCGGTCAAGGCGCTCAATGCGGTGCGCTCACGCCTGAGTCAGGCATTGGCCGACAACACGACGCCGCCTTACCTCTACAACGCGCTAAAGCGTGAACAGCAGATGCGCTCTGGCTCAGTCGTGCTGCATGAACTCTATTTCGCGAACCTGGGCGGCGATGGCAAGGCGCCGGCAAAGGTGCGCTCGGCGCTGGCCGCTGCGTTTGGCAGCTTCGATACCTGGGAAACCGAATTTCGCAGGATCGGCCAGGGCCTGAGCGGCGGTTCCGGCTGGGTGATGCTGGGCTTTAACCACGGTCTCAAGCTGCTGGAAAATTATTGCCTGAGCGATCACGCCACGGCGCCGGCGACTGTCACACCACTGCTGATGATGGATATGTATGAGCATGCCTATCAGATGGACTACGGCGCAGCCGCCGCGAAATACATCGACGCTTTTTTTGTCAACCTGCAGTGGGACCAGGTGGCCGGGCGTCTGTCAATGATCAGCACCGGTTGACGGCAGCGTCGGGCGCCGGTGAACGATCAACCTGGGTAGATCATCGACGCGCGGCGTTGTTCGCGCCACGTCTGTTCGTCGCGCGCCGCCACCGCGTCGAGATCCGCTGCGCTCGCACCTGCAGCTTCGATCCACTGACGCAGGCGTGGCCCACCGTTGATGACGTCAAAGGCGAGCCGGCCATGCTCATACTCATAGGCGAAGTCACGCCACAGGTGAAATTGCGGGTGGATGGTGCGTAGCGCTTTCAGAAACGCCGCGACCACGCGCCAGGGGCTAAACGACTGGTGTCGGTAGCCGCTGTCGGCGACATGTATCTGCACGCCATGACAGAGTTTGCCCGCGTGCTTGTGAAAGGTGGGTTCGAACCAGCATTCACGCAGCGTGCAGCCGGTGAGCCATTGCGGCGCAAACTGTCTCATGTGGGCGATGACGGCACCGGCATCCAGATCCGGCGCGCCGATGATTTCCAGCGGGCGCGTCGTACCACGGCCTTCCGAGAGTTCGGTGCCCTCGATCATTACGGTGCCGGCGTAACAGCGGACCATCGACAGGTTCGGGGCATTGGGACTCGGGTTCACCCAGGCGCGCACCTCCAGCGGCCAGCCGTGACCCGGCGCCGAATCGGGTTGCCAACCCTGCATTTCGACTATCTGCAGATCCAGGGACAGACGCAGGGTCGATACAAACCAGCGCGCCATTTCGCCCATGCTCAGGCCATGACGCATGGGCATTGCGCCAGCGCCGACAAAACTCTCCCAACCGGCCTCGAGCAACAGACCTTCTACCGGGCGGCCGGCAGGATTCGGGCGATCAAGGATCCACACCGCCTTGTGGTGTGTGGCGCAGTCCTCGAGCAGGTAACGCAGTGTGGTGATGAAAGTGTAGACCCGACAGCCGACATCCTGCAGATCAATCAACAGTACATCAAAGGAATCCAGCATCGCGCGCGTGGGCCGGCGCACATTTCCATAGAGGCTGTACACGGGAATGCCGTGCCGCGGATCATTGAAATCCGCGGACTCGATCATGTTGTCCTGCTTGTCGCCACGCAGCCCGTGCTGTGGGCCAAATGCCGCGCACACGCGCAGTTCCGGCAGTGCGCACAGCGCGTCGAGCGAGTGGGTGAGATTCGCGGTTACCGAGGCCGGATGGGCGAGCAGCGCGAGGCGCTTGCCGGCCAGCGGACGGCGCAGGGTTGCGTCTTCAATGAGCCTGTCGATGCCGAATTTCACGTAGGTCCTGCAGTGGGTCGAAGCTGGCGTGAATTCTAGTGGGCGGGAACCGTCAGCGTGCAGCTAAAACCCGCAGGATCGTGAAAATCAGGCTGCGCACGCGGGTGACGCAGCGCCCAATAGGACAAGGCCCCGTCGCTGCTCTCCATCACCGCGGCAAGATTCAGCTGCCAGGAAACGGGTTGGCTTGTGGCAACCATTGCCGGCACGTTAAGCGTGGCGTGCACGCGCAAAGTGTTGCCCTGACGGCTTGAGCGCACCGTGCAGGCAATCGACTCGATATTGCGGCGCGCGCTGCGATAGTCGTCGAACTCGTAGGCCGCCCAGTCGCCACCGGGTGAAAAATTGAATTCCAGGTAGCCGTGCGCGCCGTCGACCTGGGCGAACAGCTCCAGGCAGGTGTGTTGCCACAGCTCATCGCGACGCACTGGGCTGTGTGCTGGCGTGGGCAGCGGCTGCGGCAGTTTGAGCTTGCGCAGCTCACCATGCACCCGGAAGTCCAGCGTCAGCAGACCGGCAGCGTCGATGGATACCGAGGCAGCAATAGCCTCGATTGGTGACCTGGCGCTGGTTGCGTGGGGCTGCAGAGCAAGGTCGGCAAAACTTCCGTTCATCGGCGCGGCGGGTCGGTGTCGTAGAGCCGTCCGTCGCGATGTGCGTAGACACCCTGGCCTTTGACGATCTGCAGATCGATGTCGGGGTAATCGACAGCGTCTTCTCCGGGTCGGCGCGAACCCACTTCGAGCACCACGGCTTCGCTGGCGCTGCGATTCTGCAACTGGTGTCCATTGGCGGCGCCCGCCCTGAAGCCGGCGGCGTCGCCCGCGCGCAGCAGCTCCTCGCCCGCATCGGTAACCAGCACGACTTCACCCTCGAGCACATACACGAACTCGTCTTCGGCGCTGTGCCAATGGCGCTGACTGGACCAGCAACCGGGCGGCAGCTGCAGGCGATTGACGCCAAACTGCGTAAGGCCGGCGGCGTCGCCCAGTCGCGCCCGTCGCCGTTGCAGGCAGGGCGCGTCGTAGGGCGGCGGGTACCTGGTGCCGGTGACAACGACAACATTCGCTTCGCCAATCTTCGCAGGCATGTGAAACTCCGCTACGTTATTGAGCAGATTGCAGTGCCGTGGGGGCCGGACTGGCCAGTATTACTTCGGCGCGTGCTACGGCTGGTCGATCGTCACGCAGGTAGGTCCATCTCAGGGTGTGCAGATTCGCCAGTAAGGCGTGTACGAAGGCGTCCTGGCGGCGCCTTGCCATGGCCACTGGCACGCCATGATTGAGGATGGCAAAATAGACCGTGCCGCGATCACTGGTGCGAATGGCGCCGCTCAGGGCACTGGCGCCGTAGTCGCCGAAGGTGCCGGTCTTGCCCACTATCCGGCCACTGTCTGCGGCGCCGTCGAGGCGCTCGCGCAGCGTGCCTGCATCGACGCCCGCGACCGGGAGAATGTCGACCAGCGAGTGCCCGGATTCCAGCAACTCCTGTTCGAGCACGCGCAGCAGTCTGACGACTGCGCGCGGGCTCAGGCGATTGCGCGCGTCGGTGCCGGCGCCATCGCCCAGAATGATCTCCGCGCGCATGGCTTCCGGCACCGCGGCCCGGGCGATCTCCTGGACGGCGGCGGCGCCACCGGCGGCGTCGGCGAGCGGTTTGAAAATGTTGTTGGAGTAATCGTTGAGCGCCTTGACCAGCGGCAACAGCGGTTGTGAGCGGTGCAGGAGCAGCGCCTGTGACCCGGTCGCTGCGTCATTAAAGGGCAGGTCGTCAAAACTCAATGCCGGTGCACGTCCGGCAGCGGCGCCGGCCAGGTCCGGCCAGGCAGTGCGCACCTCCTGCCACGCGGCTGTCGGCGCCGCTCCTGCCAGCACGGCACGCAGGCGCGCGCTCGTGGCCTCACTTTGCCAGTCAAACATCACGTTGCCGCTCACTCGCAGTGTGCCCGCGACACGAAGTACGCCAAGGGCACGCAGTCGCGCCACGACCAGCAAGGCATTTTCATCGACGAAGTAAGGGTCGCCACCACCTTCAAACAGCAGATCGCCCTGGATGACGCCATCGCGCAGCGGGCCGGTCGCGGCGATGGTGGTGACGAATCGATGATTGGGTCCCAGTCGCCGCAGCAGTGCCAGGGTCGTGGGTATCTTGGACACCGAGGCCGGGTGTACCGCTGTGGCCGCCGCCTGGGCGAGCAGCACGGTGCCATCGCTGCTCTCGACATAGACGCCCTGGCCAGCGCCCAGCAGACGGCGGGCGATCGAACCCAGATCCTGCGCCGTGCCGGCCGGCACACTGGTACTGACCAGCAGCAGCGCAACAACCGCCCACTTGCGCCCATAGGCCGACCCGAGCCTGCATATTGCCGCTGGCATGTCGTTCAGAATTCCACCAGACCAGAAAGTGCAATAATGCCCCATTCCCGTAACGAGGGCATGTCATGTCACAGATACAGTTGCAGCCAGCGAAGTTGCGCGCGCTGGGGGTGACGCTGGCAGCGCTGGCTGCCGCCACGGCAGCGCCGGCAGCGGTCGCAACTGCGCCTGCCGCAGCGCTCGATCCCGCGAATCCGTTCGCCGTGCCCAGCACCTTGCCCTATGAACTGCCGCCGTTTGATCGCATCAAGGATGGCGATTTCATGCCCGCTTACGCCGCGGGCATGGCCGGGCAATTGGTGGAAGTGGCAGCGATCGACACCAACCCTGAGCCCGCGACCTTTGAAAATACCTCGCTGGCATTGGAGCGCTCGGGACGCCTGCTGGAGCGCGTCAGCCGGGTGTTCAACTCGCTCAATGCCTCGCATGGCAGCGAAGCCACGCAAAAGATCGAGGCCGAGCTGGCCCCGCTGCTGGCCGCGCATGCCGATGCCATCAGTCTGGATGCCGCCCTGTTCACGCGTCTCGACCATTTGTATGAACATCGCAGCGCACTAGGGCTCGATGCCGAATCGCTGGCGCTGCTCGAGCGCCAACATCTGGAAATGGTGCGCGCCGGGGCCCGTCTGCCCGAGGCAGCGAAAGCGCAACTGCGGCAATACAACGCCGAAATCTCCACCCTGGAGGCGCGCTACGGCCAGAACCTGCTCAAGGCGTCGCGCGATGGTGGTGTGATCGTCGCACAGCTGGGCGAGCTCGAGGGCCTGTCAGCCGCTCAGCTCGCGAGCGCGGTGGAAGCGGCGAAATCCCGCGGCCTGAGCGGCCAGTGGCTGCTGACACTGCAAAACACCACGACCCAGCCGCTGCTGGCGCAGCTGCGCAATCGCGCGCTGCGCGAGCGCATATATCGCGCTTCGGTCACACGCGCCAGCAGCGGCGACACCAATAACCTGCCGGTGCTGACCCAGCTGGTGAAATTGCGCGCCGCGCGCGCCCAGTTGCTCGGTTACGCCAGCCATGCGGCCTTTGTGCTCGAGGACGAGACCGCTGCCACACCGGCTGCAGCCGATGCCATGCTGCGCCAATTGGCGGGGCCGGCACGTGCCGCGGTACGGCGCGAGGCCGCGCAGATTCGCAGGCTCATTGCCGCGCAGGCTGCCGCGACGCATACCAGGCCCATTACCCTGCAAGCCTGGGATTGGAGTTTTTACGCCGAGCAACTGCGCAAGGCGCAGTACGATTTCAATGAGTCTGAGGTGAAGCCCTATTTCGAACTGAACCGTGTGCTGCAGGATGGCGTGTTCTACGCGGCGCACGAACTGTTCGGCCTGAGCTTCAAGGAACGCAAGGATCTGCCGGTCTACGGCCCGGACGTCAGTATCTATGAAGTTTTCGATGCCGACGGTTCCACCCTGGGGTTGTTCATCACCGACTATTTCGCGCGTGACAACAAGAACGGTGGCGCGTGGATGGATAACTACGTCGAGCAGTCACAGCTGTTCGGGCATAAGCCGGTAGTGGTCAACAATATCAACATTGACAAGCCCGCACCCGGCCTGCCGGTGTTGCTCACTTTCAATGAAGTGCGCGACCTGTTTCATGAGTTCGGCCATGCGATTCATGGTCTGCTGTCAAATGTCAGATACGAGAGTCTGGCGGGCACGCGCACCGCGCGCGATTTCGTGGAGTTTCCGTCGCAATACAACGAAATGTGGGCGCGCGAGCCGGCCGTGCTCGCCCACTATGCGCGCCACTATCAGACCGGCGAGCCGTTGCCGCCGGCCTTGCTGCAGAAAGTCCTGGCGGCGCAGAAGTTCAACCAGGGCTATGGCACGGCCGAGATCATCTCAGCGGCGGCCATTGATCTGGCTCTGCATGAAGTGAGCGCTGCGCAGGCTCCAGCGGCGAGCGATATTGCCGCCTTTGAACAGCGCTCTTTGCAGCGCCTGGGCCTCGATCTGGCGGTAGTGCCGCCGCGCTACCACGCGCAGTATTTCCGTCATATTTTTGCGAGCGAGTATTCAGCCGGCTATTACGCTTACCTGTGGAGCGAAGTCCTGGCCCGGGATACCGGTCAGTGGCTGCATCAGCATGGCGGCCTGACGCGCGCCAACGGCGAGGTGTTGCGCGACAAGGTACTGTCGCGTGGCCGCACCGAGAGCCCGCAGCGGCTGTTCGAGCAGTTCTATGGTCGCGCTCCGGATGTGCAGCCACTGCTGGAATATCGCGGCCTGAGTGCCGGTGCACATTGAAGCGCACAGCTTTCGCGGGCCGCACGGTGCTGATTACCGGGGCTTCTTCCGGCATCGGCGCCGCGCTGGCGCGCGAATTTGCAGCGCAGGGTGCGGCGCTGGTGCTCGCGGCGCGGCGGCTCGAGCGGCTCGAAGTTCTGGCGACGGAAATCCGCAGCGCCGGTGGTCAGGCGCTGGTGTGCTGCTGCGATGTGACGCGTGCAGGTGATCTCGAGCGGGTAATCGAGCAGGCGCGCGCCGCCGGCCTCGGTGTTGATATTGTGGTCGCCAATGCCGGTTTTGCGGCGGCCGGGCGCTTCGAAAAACTGACACTGGCCGACTACCAGCGTCAGTTCGACACCAATGTGTTCGGCGTGCTGCGCACTGTACAGGCGGCGCTGGGCGAGCTGCGCGAGCGTCGCGGCAGCGTCGTCATTGTCGGCAGCATTGCCGGGCACATTTCCCTGCCTGGCATCTCTGCTTACTCGATGAGCAAGTTTGCGGTGCGCGCGCTGGCCTATGCGCTGCGCGGCGAACTGCGACGCCACGGGATCAGCGTGACGCTGGTTTCGCCCGGCTATATAGCCTCGGAATTTCGCCAGATCGACAATGCGGGGCGCCTGCACGCCGACGCAGCGGAGAGCGTGCCCGACTGGTTACTGGTATCCGCTGCAAGTGCGGCGCGCACCATTGTGCGGGCCGTACGCCGGCGCCAGCGCGAGCGCGTCGTGACCGGGCATGGTCGGTTCGCGGTGTGGACTTACCGGCATGCACCCTGGCTGGTCAATGCCGCCGTACGCCTGGTTAAACCGGCGCGCAGGGTGATCCGCTAGGCCCGGCGTTCGCCCGGCCGGCGCCGATTGCTGCCAGGTGGCTTGCCCTGTCCGCCGCCGCCGCTGTCGTCTGCACGGCGCGGCCCAGCGCGCCGATCGGGGTGATGCTGAAACTTGCATTGGCAATGATCCGGGTCGCTGCAGTTCTTCAGCGGCAGGCGCGGCGCGTCCCTGGAAAGCAAGCGCCGGCGTGGATTGGCCAGCACCGCATCGCAGGGCGCGGCGCCCGGTACGATGCTGACCGAGTGCCAGGGTTCCTTGGGCGTTCTGGGCGCTTGCTTGGCGAAGATTTTCATTTCCTGCCCTTTGAAGTCACGGCCGGGTCTGCAACTCGATCTGCAATTCTTCTACCATGGCGCGCAGCTCGCGTAGCTGTTGTTCGAGCTGGTCCATGCGCTCACTGGCCGACGCCGTTGGCATCGCGGTGCCCACCGGTGCGACGCTGCGGCTGGCGCAGTGTGCGGATTCCTCGCCGCGTTGCACCGCCGCCGCTTCGGCCGGAGGGCCAGTGAACAACTGCGCATAGCGCGAGTCACGGCGCCCCGGTTCGCGCGGCAACTGCGCCACCAGCGCGCCTTCGGCGCGGCCCGCCAGCGCCCTGAGGGCGCTCTCGACATCACCACTGTCGACGAATGGCGTCATACGCGCGGCGCGGGTGCGCAGTTCACCGGGCGTCTGCGGGCCGCGCACCAGCAGCTCGCACACTATCGCCAGTTCCTGGAGCGAGAATTTAAGCCCGGAAAACTCTGTATTGCAAAAACAATGCTGATACTTGGCGACCCGGCTGCCGAAGCCACTGCGCTCGATCATCAGGTGCTTGCGCACCAGGCCATCGACCAGCTGCTGGACTTCCGACTCCGACAGATTCAGCACCGGGTCGCGATTGCTCTTCTGGTTACAGGCATTGGTGAGCGCATTCATCGACAGCGGATACTGATCGGGGGTGGTGATCTGCTTTTCAATCAGGCAGCCGATCACCCGGGCTTCCAGCGGGCTGAGCGTGAACCCGATGCTCACTACCAGCTCCCGACGTTGGGCAGCGAACACCACGGTTCGCGCGCCGGCTGTCGCTCGCCCTGCTGCAGGAGCTCTATCGAGATCTGATCGGGTGAGCGTACGAAGGCCATGCGGCCATCGCGCGGCGGGCGCAGTATGGTGACGCCGTGATCCAGCAGGCGCTGGCAGGTGGCGTAGATGTCGCTCACCTCGTAGGCCAGGTGCCCGAAGTTGCGACCGCCGCTGTAGGTTTCCGGATCCCAGTTGCAGGTGAGTTCGACCTGCGCGCGCTCATCACCTGGCGCGCACAGGAATACCAGCGTGTAGCGGCCCTGTGGATACTCGGTTCGATGCAGTTCGCGCAGACCCAGCGCCTCGCAGTAGAAGCGCAGTGAGGCGGCCAGATCAGTGACCCGCACCATGGTGTGCAGATATTTCATGATCACTTCACGATGTCGAGCAGTTCCACGTTGAACACCAGGGTCGCACCGCCGGGAATCTTGGGCGGTGAGCCACGATCGCCATAGGCGACGTCCGAGGGGCAGATAATACGGCTCTTGCCGCCCACCTTCATATGCTGCAGGGCCTCGGTCCAGCAGGGTACGACCGCGGAGAGCTTGAAAGTCATGGGTTCGCCGCGCTGTATCGAACTGTCGAATATGGTGCCATCGATCAGCTTGCCTTCGTAGTGCACCTTGACCTGATCGCTGGCTGTCGGCGCGGCGCCACTGCCCGCGCTGAGCGTGGTAATGACGATGCCGGTGCCGGTGGTCTCGGTGTCCTTGTCGGTGGCCGCTTTGGCACGAAAGTCCTTGCCGGCCTGCTTCGATTTCTCGGTCAGCAGGCCGACGCGCGCGACCTGCAGGGCCTGCGCTTTGCTGCGATAGCTATCGACATCGATCGCAGGCTTGGTGCCGCGCAGGCCAGCCGCGAAGCCGGATTCCACCATCTGCATTTCGTGCCTGCTGAAGGTGAAACTCTTGAGATTGCTGCCGACGATCTGCCCGATGGCATAGGCGGTCTTGTCTTCCTCAGTCTGTGGGCCGCCAGCGGTAGCTGCAGCAGGTGCGGCGGGCGCAGCGGCCCAGCCGGCAGCACTCAGCGTGCTCAGCAAGATCAGTGGCAATATGCGGGTCATGCAGGTCTCCGGGTTTCGGTAGTTAGAGTGCGTTCGGCAAGGGGCAGCGGGCGCGCTATTCTAGCGCCCGTGCCTGGCAAACGCCGAACAACCCCTGTGAAGCTGCGCACGGTCTCGCCCGCCGAGCGACCCCTGCGAATGTCAAATGACGACGCCCTGGGCGAGCGCCTGCGGGCAGCCTGCCTGGCAGGCGACGGTGCAACGGGTGCGCACTGCATTCATGAGCTGTGGATGCGCGGTGCCATGGCCGTGCACATTGAGCAGTGGCTCACAGTTTTGTGGCAGCAGGCGGCAGCGTCGGTGCCCGATTGGCTGCCCATGCGCCATGTCGAATGGCTGCCCCTGGCTTATGAGGTCGCGGCGCGCTTTCAGCCCCGGCGCCGCGGGCGCTCGAATATTTACCTGGTATTGCTCGACTACAGCGACTCGCGCCCTGAGCCCTATGGCGTCTATGTCGGCATGAGCAGCTACCCGCCCGCCTTGCGGTTTGACCAGCATAAGGCCGGCATTCGGGCCGCCGGCAGCGTGACGCGCCGTGGCCTGGAGCTGCTTGGTGGCCCGACACTCCATTTGCAGGGTATAGCCCGGGGCGAGGCCGCCAATATAGAGGAGCGGCTGGGCGAGGCTCTGCGCCTGGAGGGCCTGCTGGTACAGGGCGGCCACTGACGGCACCGCCTGGCCTGTCAAGTTTCCTCGCCCGGTGACGATACTCCCGGCAGGTACACCCGAAAGTGACAGGGAATTTCCATGCATTATCCGCATACCGCAGCAGAAAGCGCCGAGCTCCTTCGGCTGGTGCTGCCGCACATTGCGAGGCACGGCGGGCACTACGCGCCGACCGCTTACTCGGTCTGGTACGAGCATCTTGCCGGCCTCAACCAGCCCTTGAGCGCGGAACTCAATTCGCGCCTGCAGGCGCCCGAAGCCATCGGCCAGCCTGACATCGAGCAGCTCCATCAGCGACACGTCGCGGCGCGCGACAGCCGCTCCGCACAAGCGATGCAGGAAGGCCTGAAAGAGCTGCTCCGCAAGCTGGGCGAGGTCGCTGCCATTTCTGGCGATGTTACCGCGGACTACGCACGTGCGTTGGCAGCTTCCGAGCAGCAGCTGGGCGCGATCAGCGATGCCGCGGGATTGCAACGGGTCATCAGGTCGCTGGTCGAATCAACGACGGCGGCGCGCACCACCACCGAAAAAGTGCAGGCTGAGCTGGAAGCCAGCCGCACGGAACTGGCGCAACTGCGCTCCAATCTGGGCGAGCTGCAGACCGAGGCGCTCACCGACCCGCTCACCGGTCTGCATAATCGCCGCGGTTTTGAACGCACACTGGCGGAACTGTTTGGCGAGAACAGTGATCGGCTCCCGAGCGCAGCACTGCTGCTGGCGGACATCGATCACTTCAAGCGCGTCAACGATACTTACGGGCATCTGGTCGGTGACCAGGTCATTCGCGCCACTGCGCAGGTGCTGAAGAGCGCCGTGAAGGGCCGCGACATCGTGGCGCGCTTCGGCGGAGAGGAATTCATGGTGCTGCTCCCCGATACGCCGGCGCGCGGGGCGTTGGCGCTGGCCGAGCAGATTCGCACCTCATTTGGCAAGCTGCGTATCCGTCGCAGCGGCAGCGACGAGGTGATCGCCCAGGTCACCATTTCCATTGGCGTCGCGACCCCGCTGGCTGGTGAGAGCGTGGAGCAGACGATTGATCGCGCCGACAAGGCGCTGTATCAGGCCAAGAATGAGGGCCGCAACTGCGTTCGTTTCGCGCGTAGCGCAGCAGCCGCCTGACTTTCCCTTTATGATGCGCCCATGATCCCCGCGACGACAGCTGATGACAGCAATGATCGCAGTGCGCTGTATGCCGGGTTGCACAGCGCGCTCAAGGGCCTGCTCGCCGGTGAGCAGGATCTGGTTGCCAATGCGGCCAACTTTGCGGCGCTCGTGTACCACACCCTGCCCGATCTGAACTGGGCCGGCTGGTATTTTCTGCGTGGCGATGAGCTGGTGCTCGGGCCGTTCCAGGGCAAGCCCGCCTGCGTGCGCATCGCCATGGGTCGCGGTGTATGCGGTGCGGCTGCGCAGCAGCGCGTCTCGCTGCTGGTGCCGGATGTGCATGCCTTCCCGGGGCACATTGCCTGTGATACTGCTTCACGCGCGGAGCTGGTCGTGCCCGCGGTGCGCAGCGATGGCTCCCTGCTGGGCGTATTCGATCTCGACAGCCCGCACTGCGCGCGCTTCAATTCACAGGATCAGCAGGGTATCGAAGCCGCTGTGCGCGTGCTGACTGCCGCCACGCACGGCAATTAATTGAAGCGTTTCCTGAAGCCGATGTAGAAGCCGCCCGGCAATACGCTGAGCACGAGTGGCGTGTTCTGGCGTTGGTGCATGAAATAGCCGGCGGCAGTACCCAGTGCGTAACCGGCCAGTACGTCGGATTGCCAGTGGCCGTGCACCTTGACCCGCGCGATGGCATCGTACAGAGGCAGCACTTCAAGGGCGTAGACCCAGGGGTGGTCGTGCCGGTATTCCAGCAGGACTGGCGTGACGATCGCGCTGATCACGGTCACTTCGCCACTCGGGAAACTGCTGTGGCCGCTGCCCTGAAACCACTTATCAGGATCGGGCGACTGGTTGGGCCGGGATCGCGAAAAAGCCATCTTCATGCCCTGCGCGGCCACGCCACCAACCATTGTGGCGTCGATCGATTGCCACAGCGTGTGTCCCAGGCGAGTGTCGTTTCCCTCCCAGAGCGCGATTCCAGCTTCGCCCAGCAGCATGGCATCGAACAGCAGCACCTGGTTGTGCCGCGCCCAGATGCCGTGATCGTCAGCGGCAACGAAATGATCGAGTCCCAGCAAGCCGCCGCCCGCGCGTGCGACACCCGTGAACAGCAGGGTCGCGGCGAGCAGGCCCGCTGCGGCTGGTGAGCGTATCTTCAATTGCAGTCCCCAGGAGTGCCGGTGGGTGATCGGGTGCTAGTATAGCGCGGCGTGATCGGCCCGAGATGTTAACCGCGGGTGGCTATGAATACCCTTAAGAACAAGCGCTTTACGACACGGCTTGGTTTCGCCCTGGCAGGTCTGCGGCATGCATGGTCAAGTGAGCAGAGCCTGCGGACCCAGCTGGTGGCAGTTGCCCTGGTGATTGCGCTGCTGTGCGCGCTGCGGCCGCCGCCCGTGTGGTGGGCGCTCACACTGCTGGTCAGCTGCGCGGTGATCGCCGCGGAACTCTTCAACACTGCGCTGGAGCGTCTGGCCGATCATCTGCACCCGGATCTGCACCCGCAGATACGCATGGTCAAGGACTGCGCCGCCGCCGCCGTACTGGTGATTTCGATCGGCGCGTTGCTGGTGGCTGCGGCCCTGGCCTATAGCTTCCTGAGCCGGGCATAATCGGTGCGCTTATTCCATAACGCCTGAATCAGCTGCGCGTTGACTGGCCCGGGCGCAATTTGCGTGAGCGCCATCATGGAAAAGGGTGTCGCGATGACGGCATGCTGGCGCCCATGGAAACCAAAGACACCTTCATGCGCTTCGTGGTAATCGGCTCCATTGTCGTGGTTGGCGCCCTGGCGCTGATCGTACGCATGCATGCCTGAGAGCTGATTCCCGCATCCTGCAGAGAACTTTGTCTGCGGCATCGGACTCTATACTAGGATAGGAGACCGGACTCGGGCTGGTGCCTGGGCAGGAGGGGTCGATGTCACCGTATAGCAGTTTGGGAATTCTGGCCGCGGCCGCCGTGCTGACGCTTTCGGGTTGTGCGCTGCAGGCGCGCTCTGATGTCGATGCCAGGGCATCGGTGGGCATGTGCCACAGCTACACTTTTGGCGATGCGGAGCAGAAGTCCCCGGATTCCGCACCGGCCTTTGCCAATCCCCTCAATGAAAAGCGCCTGCGCGAAGCGATCCAGAGCAATCTGGCGGCGCGCGGCTTGCAGCCGGCAGCCGAGGCCGCGGCTGATTGTGCTGTGGGCTACGCGATAGGCTCGCGGCTGGCGCTCGATGACGCTTATCCGCGTGCCGGCTGGGGTTGGGGCTGGGGCCTGGGCTGGGGCTGGGGTCACCGTGGCAGTTTCGGCTCGCTGGCCTGGGAGTCCGCTCCGCGCGACTATCGCGAAGGCCGCGTTTCGGTAAACCTCTTCAATGCCCACACCCATGAGGCCCTGTGGCACGCCTATGTCGACGTCGACGTCACGCGCCTGACCGGCGCCCAGGCCGAGAAGCGCATCAACGAGGCGGTCACGGCAATCTTCGCCAAGTTCCCGGGCGGCACGTCGAAGTAACGTATTCCCGACCGGCAGGTCTGGAGCAGGGCGCCATGGGCGCCCTGTTTTTTGGACCCCGCTACCCGCGCTCCTTAACCCTGGCTGAACTGCGCGCCCGGCAGCAATATGTTTTTGAGCATGTGCTGATCTGCTGGTTTTTGCGGCACTATAGGCCGGTCCGGCGCTCAAAGAGCATATCGATCTGGTACGGTCGGGGCGCGGCGGCGCCGGTTGATGCTGCAACGCGAGGGTATGAACATGTCAGGTAGCAAATCGATACTGGCCGTCACGCTGACGCGCTCCTGGTTGCCGGCGTTGTTATGCCTGTGCGGCGCACTGTTATTTGGCGCGCTGGCGGCAGCCGATGCCGTTTCTGAAGGCGATCCGCCGGGTCGCGTGGCGCGCGTCAATCTGCTCGACGGACGTGGCGCGCTGCAACTTGCCGGCAGCGATACCTGGGTCGATGATCTGGTCAATCGTCCGCTCACGGGCGGCGACCGACTCTGGATCGAATCCGGCGCGCGCGCCGAAGTGCACATTGGTTCTGCGGTATTGCGCCTCGGCGCGAGTACCGCTTTGCAGTTCATCACTATCGACGATCGCACCATCCGCCTGCGGCTCACTGCCGGATCCCTGAGCGTGCGCGTGCGGCAGCTCGATGTCGATGAGGTCTTCAATATTGAAACCCCGGTCGGTGACGTCGAGCTGCTCGACGCCGGCGGTTATCGCCTCAATGTCGCCGATCGCGACGAGCGGGTGCGCCTGGCGGTCTGGAGTGGGCGCGCGCGTTTCCAGGGCACCGGCGGCGCGCAGGTACTGCACGCCAACGAAGCTGCGGAAATTTTCGGTGGCGATCAACCTGGCCTGGAGCTGGCCGCGGCTGGCGCCACCGACAGCCTCGATCTGTGGGCCGAGGACCGTGACCGGCGTGAAGACAATTCGCGTTCGGCGCGCTACGTTTCGCGCGATGTTGTCGGTTATGAAGAACTCGATGGTTACGGTGACTGGGTCGTGGATCCGCTGTACGGCTCGGTGTGGGTGCCGCAGCATCTGGTCATAGGCTGGGCACCGTACCGGTTTGGTTACTGGAACTGGATCGGCCCATGGGGCTGGACCTGGATCGATGACGCACCCTGGGGGTTTGCACCCTGCCACTATGGGCGCTGGGTGCATCGGTATGATGGCTGGGGTTGGGCACCGGGGCCGGTGCACGCGCACCGGCCGGTATTTGCGCCAGCACTGGTCGCCTGGGTAGGCGCACATCCCGACCACGGGCGGTACGACGACCCGCGCGATTTGCGCGGGGCGCACGACCCGCGTGACATGCGCCGTGTCGGTTGGGTGCCGCTGGGCTACAACGAGGTCTATCGCCCGCCGTACCGCGCCAGCCGCAACTATCTGCAGGCCGCCAACGCCAGCAACACGCATCTTGAGCGCGGTGCGCTCGCACAGGCGCTTGAACGGGATAACGACGCTGACCTGCCGGGCGGCGGGCGTGGGCAGCAGCGCTATGCGCACCAGGCGGTACCCGGAGCTTTGACCTCGGTGTCACGCGATACCTTCGTGTCAGCGCGGCCGGTAGGACGCAATCGGCTGGCGGTCGATGCTGATGAGCAGCGCAGCGTGCCGCTGCGCACGGGGGTGATTGATGTCAAGCCAGTCGCGCGCAGCTTTGCTCGCGAAGCGCCGCATGACCGACCGGTTTCAAGGCCCGATCGTGCGGTATTCGAACGGCCAATGCCCTCGACCGGCCAATCGCCCGCAGCGCGCCCCGCGCCGCAAGCAGCGCCATCGGGCGATACACGCGACGCGGCGTCACGCCGCTACGTGCCGCTGCAGCAGCGCCGTATAGATCCGGTCGAGGCGGCGCCGCGCTCCATCGACAGACCGGTTGACAACGGCGCCGCGCGCCAGGTGGAGCGCGCGCCGCGCGCCATGCCGATGGAGCAGCGCGCACCACAACCGCAGTACTCGCCCGCCGTGCGGCACGATCCTCTGCCGGTGCAGCGTGAATGGCAGCCGCCGTCGCGCGAAGCGCCGCACATCCAGGCGCCGCCACCCGCGCCACGGCAGGAGCGTCAGTACACACCGCCACAGCCCCAGGTGCAGGCGCCGCGAGCATCGGCACCGGCACCTGCGCAGGCACCGAACAATCATGTTGATCGCGGCGAACGTTATCCCGACCGCCAGCGACGCTGAGCTCAACTCGCGCCGCGCGATCCTGGGCCGCGCCCGCTGGCCGTTGCACTGGGGCCGGTGGCTGCCCGCCAGGCGTCGCGGTCAATCGCATAGATGACATTGGTTGAGGCGGCCTCGCCGTAATAGGCGATCGGCGTCTTGCCGATGATGACGCCGCCCAGCCGCTCCATGGCGGTGCGCGAACGCGTGTTGTGCTCGCCCACATGAAATACGACGCGCGCCACGCAACCAAAGGCATGATCGAGCATCAGGGTCTTGAGCGCGCGGTTGGTTGTTCCACCCCAGTATTTTCTGGCCAGGAAGGTATAGCCGATGGCGATGGTGCCGGCCGTTACATCCAGGTCATAGAACCTGGAACTGCCGATCGTCTCGCCCGAGGTCGCAGCGGTGATCCGCAGCGCGCCGCCCGATTCCATGGCGCCCTGGAAATAATTGCGGAACACGGCTTCCTGGTAGCGGTTTCGATTCGGATGCTGCTCCCAGATCAGCGGATCGCTGGCCACGGCATAAAGTCTGGAGAAGTCGTCGGCGCGCAACGGCGCCAGCTGTACACGCCCGTCGCCCAGTGTCGGTTGCAGATCGAAGGGCATTGGCTGGCGTCGCGCTACGGCTTGCTGGCCGCGGCATAGAGCGGCAGCACGCGCGGCAACAGGGCCGTCAGATCGGCCTGGCGCGTGCTGCTGGAAGGATGCGTGCTCAGGAAGGCCGGTGTGCTGCCGCCGCCAGCTTGTGCCATCTTCTGCCACAAGGTCAGCGCCGCGTGCGGATCGTAGCCGGCGCGCGCCATGAGCTCGAGGCCGATGCGATCGGCTTCCGCTTCCTGCACGCGGCTGCGTGGCAGGCCAAAGGTAACCTGGGTAATCATGCCGGCGAGCTGCACGCCGGAATCGCCGATGCCCGTCAGGGCGCCGAGCGCGCCGAGGCCCAGTTGCTCGGCGTAGGCACGCGACACCGCTTCACGGCTGTGTTCGCGCAGGGCGTGCGCCATTTCGTGACCGACGACCGTGGCCAGCTCGGCATCGCTGAGCTTGAGTTTGTCGACCAGCCCGGAGTACACCATGATCTTGCCACCAGGCATGCAGTAAGCGTTCAATTCTGGCGTGGTCTGTACGTTCACATCCCAGGCCCAGCCGGCGGCATCGGCTCTGAATACCGGGGTCTGTTTGATCAGGCGATCGGCGATGGTGCGCACCCGCCCGGCCAGTGCGGCATCGGTGTTGAGCTGTCCCTTGCCGCGCGCCTTGCCGAGCTCGTCGGCATAGGATTTCGCGGCGCCCTGTTCCACATCGGCTTCGGAGACCCACATGACCTGCTTGCGCTCGATGCCGACTGCGCCCGGAGCGGTTGTACTCACGGTCTCGCATGCGGCCAGCAGCACTGCAGCGCAGGCGACGCCGATGTTGAGGTATTTCATTGCGATATCATAGCTTGTGCGCAGCGGCTGCGGCGAACTTGCGCATACGCGGCGGCCAACTGCATGATGAGTCGTGGACAATCTGGTCACTACCGACTGGCTCGGTGCTGAACTTGGCAAGCCTGACCTCGTGGTCTGCGACGCCACGATCTATATGCCGGGCGACGCGCGGCAGGCGCACAGTCTGTACGCAGCCGCACGAATTCCCGGTGCACGCTACTTCGATATCAATACCGTTGCCGATCCCGACAGTGCCTTGCCGCACATGGTGCCCGCCGTCGGCCGCTTTGAACGACTGGTGAGTGAGTTGGGCGTCGGCAATGCCAGTCGCGTCGTGTTTTATGATCAGCTGGGGATATTTTCTGCAGCGCGTGCCTGGTGGATGTTGCGTCTGTTTGGACATGATGCTGTCGCGGTGCTCGACGGCGGCCTGCCGAAGTGGCGGCGTGAAGGACGAGAGGTTGAATCCGGTGCTGCCCTCCCGTCGATGAACAGCGCACCGGTAGCGCCGCCATTCCGCGCCGCGCTGCGCGCCCAGCGCCTGCGTGGCCTGGGTGACATGCTCGACAATATCCATGCGCCGCGTGAGCTGGTGCTCGATGCACGTTCGAGTGAGCGCTTTTACGCACGCGCGCCGGAGCCGCGTCCCGGCCTGCGGGCTGGTCACATGCCGGGCGCGCGCAATATCCCCTACACGGAATTGCTGGCAGCCGATCAGACACTATTGCCGCGCGCCGCACTGCGCGCACGTTTTGCGCGCGCCGGCGTCAGTGGTGACAGCGCCGTGGTGACCAGTTGCGGCTCAGGCCTCAGCGCGGCAGTACTGACCCTGGGCCTGGCGGTGGCGGGCCTGCCGGAAGGCGCGTTGTACGATGGTTCGTGGGCGGAGTGGGGCGCGCGCGCGGATACGCCGGTGGTGACTTCCCAGGCGGCGCTCGGCTAACATGCGCTGAAACGACAGCGCCCACGGCGCGGCGGGGACAGGCATGAAGCTGGGGACCATCGACTGGGCCATCATGGCCCTCTATTTTGCTTTCGTGCTCGGCATCGGCTTTGCGCTGCGCCGTTACATGAAGACCACCACCGATTTCTTCCAGTCCGGACGCTCGATTCCGGCCTGGGTCGCGGGCCTGGCCTTCATCTCCGCCAATCTGGGCGCACAGGAGGTCATGGGCATGGCCGCCTCGGGCGCCAAGTACGGCATCATGACCAGCCATTTCTACTGGATCGGCGCGATCCCGGCCATGGTGTTCCTGGCCATCTTCATGATGCCGTTCTATTACGGTTCGCGCGCACGCTCGGTGCCCGAATATCTCAAGCTCCGTTTCGACGAAAAAACCCGCGGCCTCAATGCCGTCACGTTTGCGTTGATGACCGTGCTGTCTTCGGGCATCTCCATGTATGCGATGGGCCTGCTGCTCAATCTGCTGCTCGGCTGGAGCTTCACATTGAGCGTCTGGCTGTGTGCGCTCATCGTGCTGCTCTATATCACCATGGGCGGCCTGACCTCGGCGATCTACAACGAGGTGTTGCAGTTTTTCATGATCGTGTTCGGTTTCCTGCCGCTGGTGCTGCTGGGGTTGCACGATGTCGGTGGCTGGGAGGGACTCAAAGCCGGCCTGGCAACGGTGTCGACCGATCGTGGTTTCGCCAGCGGTGCGTTCTCGCAATCCTGGGCGCACATGGGCAGTCCCGCCGACAACCCGATGGGCGTGGAATGGTTCGGCATGGCGATGGGCCTGGGGTTCGTGCTCTCCTTCGGTTACTGGTGCACCGATTTCCTCACCGTGCAGCGCGCCATGGCCGCCGACTCGATGGCGTCAGCACGCCGCGCGCCGCTGATAGCCGCCTTCCCTAAAATGCTGTTCCCGCTGCTGGTGATTTTGCCGGGCATGATCGCGATCGTGCTGCATCAGCACGCCGTGGCGGGCGGCTTCGCGCTGCCGAGCAAAGCCGACGGTTCACTGAATTACGATATGACCATGCCGATGATGCTGGCGCACTATTTTCCACAGGGCATGCTGGGCGTGGGTATTACCGCGCTGCTGGCGAGTTTCATGGCGGGCATGGCCGGCAATGTCACGGCCTTCAATACCGTGTTCACTTACGATATCTACCAGGCCTACATCCGCCGCGACGCCAGCGATGCGCACTATCTGCGGGTCGGCCGCCTGGCAACCGTCGGCGGCATCGGTGCTTCGGTGGCGGCGGCCTACGTGGCAACCCGCTTCAACAACATCATGGACATGCTGCAGCTGGTGTTCGCCTTCGTGAATGCACCACTGTTTGCCACCTTTCTGCTGGGCATGTTCTGGAAGCGCACTACCGGCCACGCGGCTTTCATCGGCCTGATCCTCGGCACGCTGGGCGCAGCCCTGCATCACGGCCTGACACTGCCACTGGGTTCCCTGGCCGGCATCAAGGGTGGCTGGCTCGCCGTCGTGCATCATTACCCGAGCGAAATGGCGCAGAATTTCTGGACCGCAATCTGGGCCTGGAGCACCAGCTTCGTAGCCACCGTGCTCATCAGCCTGGTGACGCGGCCGCGGCCTGAAGCACAATTGCGTGGCCTGGTGTATTCGCTGACCGATCGCACGGTAGTGGCGGCCAGCGAACCCTGGTGGCGCCGACCGGTGGTGCTGGCGGTACTGGTGCTCGGTTGCACCGTGTTGCTCAACCTCGTGTTTCGCTGAACGATCTCGCAAGGAACGCCATGCATCTGGATATCCGCACGCCCGTCGGCCTGTTCTTCACCATTGTTGGTTTGTCGCTGGTGGCGTGGGGATGGGTCGGTGACCCGTCCATGTATACCCACTCGCTCGGTATCAACATCAACCTCTGGTGGGGCATGGTGATGACCGCTTTCGGCTGCGTGCTGCTGTGGCTGGCGCGACGCTGAGCATGCCGGCGCCGAGCGGTCGCCACGCCTGGCGGGTCGCCACCTGATCACGTTGTACGACTACCTCGATTCCGGCAACGGCTACAAGATCCGGCTGTTGCTGGCGCAGCTGGGCACGCCTTACCGATACATTGAGCTCGATATCCTCAAGGGTGAGTCACGCACGCCGCAATTCCTGGCCAGGAACCCAAACGGCCGCATTCCGCTGCTGGAGCTGGCCGATGGCCGCTGCCTGCCCGAGTCCGATGCCATACTCTGGTACCTGGCCGAGGGCACGCGCTTCGTGCCCGCCCAGTTCTTCGAGAGGGCGCAGGTGCTGCAGTGGATGTTCTTCGAGCAGTACAGCCACGAACCCTACGTTGCCACGCCGCGATTCATCATGCGCCACCTGCCGGCCGACAGCCCGCGCCGCGCGGAATTGCCGCAGCGGCTGGCGCGCGGGCGCGAAGCCCTCGACGTCATGGAAAAGCATCTGGGCGGGCGTGAATTCTTTGTCGGCGAGCGCTACAGCATCGCCGATATCGCCCTGTACGCGTACACACACGTGGCCGCCGACGGTGGGCACGACCTGACACCGTACTCCAGGGTGTGCGCCTGGCTGCAGCGCGTGGCCGCGCAACCGCAGCACGTGCCAATGCTCGAGCGCCCGCCAGGGCGTTGAGCGCTGCGTCGGTGCCCGCCCCGCGGGCCAGGCCTTCACCAGCGCAGCTGCCAGTTCAGCGTGAAACCGCCGGGCGTGGGCAATACCGCCACGCTCTGGCGCTCGACTGCGGCACTGCCCATGAAGGCATTCTTGAAGAAATTCGCACTGAAATTGCCCAGCGCAATACTGAAGAGTGTGTCCGACGGATAGTGGGCTCCCGCCTCGATGCGCGCCCAGGCGGTGCCGAAGGTCACTGCGTTCAGGCCATAGTCGAGCGCGCGCCGTACGCCCGGACGTATATTGATTTCATCGAGATTGCGCGCTGCCAGGCGGTCATAGGTAGCCGCAGTCGACACATGGCCCGATGGAAAGCTCTCGTTGTCGACACCGTTGGGGCGCGTGCGGCCGACAGCTGTTTTCAACAATCGCGTGGTGCCAATGGCGGCGCTGGCCGCCGCCACATCCACCGCATAGCCTTTGAGTTTGTTCCAGGCCCATTGCGACCGGTCGTCGCCGCCTGGCGTAAAGAGTATGGTTGCTGCATCGGCAACTGCTGCCGTGCTGCGCAGCGTATCGCTCCAGGTTGCGGCATGCTCAGCTGAACCGAATAGTGGCGTCTCGCGCTGTGCCCAGGTCGATACCTTGCGATCCCAATTGCCGACCTGCAAGCCCGCCGCCCCCAGCAGCGGTGCCCATACCCAGGGATCATGCGCTGCGGCTGCGGCCGCGCTGCGCACCCTGCTCCAGCCAGGCGAAAAGGTGACGTCCTGACCCCAGGGACGCTCGCCTGGCACTGTGGCACAGCCCACGAGCAGCGCGCAGGCGCACAGGCATGGCATCCGCAATCGCTGAGTGTTGCTCACAATGCAAACGGTCCTTCGCAGATTGTCTGCGCCAATGGGCGCCGATCGCTCGGCTGTTCGCGTTGCCGGTAACTGTCCGGCAGGTCCGTGAGCTTGCCAGGCTTGCCGAGCACCACCATCGCCTCGATGGCGTAAGCTTCCGGCACACGCAGCACCCGCCGCGCGCGCTCATAGTCAAAGCCCTGGATGCCATGCGCCACGATATTGTCGAGCGCGGCCTGCAGCGCCAGGTTTTCCCAGGCCGCGCCGGTGTCGTACGAATGCGTGAGGCACGCCCGGCCGTCGTCAAGTTGCCGGCGCGAAATGCACACGACCAGCGCGCCGGCGCGCTCGGCCCAGGCGCGATTTCCCGGTAGCAGCAGATCCAGGAACGCCGGCCAGAAATCGCTGTCGCGGCGCGCGTACAGAAAGCGCCAGGGCTGGAAATTTCCCGACGAGGGCGCCCAGCGTGCGGCCTCGAACAGCGTCAGCATCTCGGCCTCGCTCAATGCTGCGCCCGACATGGCGCGCGGCGACCAGCGATCGAGGAATAGCGGGTGTAGCGGATGGGCGCTGGGGCGCGCGCTGCTGCCTTTGATCATCTGCAATATCCTTGTGGGCCTGGGCGCAGGCGGGTACCCTGCAGCGTGAATCAGCACGCCAATTATAAGGAGTATTCACGCCATGTCCGTAGCCAGAGTGACCGAACTGACCTCCTCTTCCAGGAAGAGTTTTGACGATGCCATCAGCAGCGGGCTCAAGCGCGCCACCAAGACGCTCAAGAACGTCGCCTCGGCCTGGATCGCCAGCCAGGAAGTGATGCTTGATGCCGGCAAGATTGTCGAGTATCGCGTGCGTATGAAAGTCACATTCATACTCGCGAAGTAATTGCAAGGACCGTCGGCCCCGGCGGGTGATCCGACCGGGGCGGACGGCAGTTCCTTGATTTTGAGGTTGTCTAAGGGCGCCTCGCTCCGGATAATCCGCGCGCTTTTAATAGTACGTGGAGTACCTATGATCCTGAGTAGACAGATTACCGCCGCCGTCGCCCTGACGCTGGCCGCCATTACCGCCCGGGCTGAAACTGCTGCACCCGCCACCGCTCCCCCGACTGGCTGGCAGGGCAAGGGCGAGGCTGGCATCGTATTCGCGCGCGGCAATACCGAGGCCGATACCATCAATCTCAAGCTCGGCATGAGCCATGAAGTAGACCTGTGGAAACACTCGCTGGAAATGGCGGCCCTGCGTGCCACCAACCGCGGCGTCAAGAGCGCCGATCGCTACATGGCGGGCTGGCAGTCAGACTACAAGGTCAGTGCGCGCACCTTTGCCTTCGGCGCTCTGCGCTACGAGAGAGACAAGTTCAGCTCCTTCGACTATCAGGCCAGCATCAGCACCGGCCTGGGCTACAAGTTCTATGACACCGATACCATCAAGCTCTCGGGCCAGGCGGGCGTGGGTTATCGCCGTCTCAAGGACAACCTTACCGGCAATACCTCAGGTGATGCGGTGTTCGTGGCCGGCATGGACTACGAGAACAAGCTGACCGCCACCACCAAGGTGGTCGACAAGTTCCGCGCCGAGGTCGGCTCGAAGAACACGCTGCTGGCGAACTTCCTGGGCATTGAAGTCAAGATGAGCGATGCGCTGGCGCTGTCAGTCGGCCTCGACGTGCGCGACAACACCAAGGCTGTCTCGCCGCTGAAGAAGGTGGATACCGTGAGCACCGTCAACCTGGTCTACGCGTTCTGAGTAGCGGCCAACCGGCAACCGCCATCGGTCGAACGAATGGGGCCCGCACCTGACCGTGCGGGCCCCTTTTTTTGGCGGCGTCCGCCGTCACCTCAATCGCTGAGCAGCACCGCCGCACGTTCGGCGCCGAACACATTGCCGCTGGCATCGTAGTGGCCGTCGGCCGCCAGGCCCAGCGCCCGGGTCGTGCCCTGCATGTCGGCTGCCAGTGCGGCGATGAAATCCATGAAGCTCGAGTAGTTCTCGATCGTGCGGCTGCGCACGTGGCCAATGGCGTACCAGCCATTGCCGTTCGCGGTCGGCGCCACGCTCTGTGGCGCGGTGGCGAGTGACAGCAGGTTGATGCGTCCCGGCCCGACCTGCATGAAGTGCAGTGAACCAGCGCCGCTGAGATCCAGATCGAGCGCGCTGGAATTCATGTTCAGTCCGGGGAACGCACCGCTGGCGCCGCCAGGTGACCAGTTCAGCACCAGCGCGTCGTCGAGATCTGCGTAGCTCACGACGCTGAGTGCGCGAAAATCACTGCCGGTGGCGCTGCCGAAGGGCACGACGAAGCCGAACACGCGCGCGGGCGCGCCGACCGACAGGCCCGCCAATGGCAGCGCGCCGGTGTCGATCGCGTAAGCCGCCGGGTTGGCATCGCTCGCGGGGCTGGCACCAGTGCCGGTGAAATCAAAGGCCTGGGGATTGCGGCCATTGATGGCCTGCAGGTCGAGTACCAGCGGATTGACGACCGCACCGGTGAGCAAACCCCACAGCGGCGTGATTTCGAGGCGCACGCGGCCATCGCTGGCATCGAGCGCGGCGGCGCCGGTGGCGTTGTCGAACGACACCGTGCCAGCCGCTGCGATGCGCTGGCCGACAGAGATGGCGTCGATGCCGAAGCTGCCGGCCTGTCCCGCCTCGGTCACGCGGGTAGTGTCGGCGATCGTCACCGTGACTATGCCGCGCAGATACTCGAAGCTGCCGTCGCGCCGCTCGAGCGTCGCGCCACGCACCGTCAGGGTATTACCGCTGCGCGCCATCACCTCACCGTGCACCCGGTCGCTCAGGTTGCTGGCGACGCTGCTGCCGGCGAGCACGCGATCAGCGCTGAAGGGGTAATCGCTGGTAGTCAGGGTGCCGAAGGCGGCGGTCACGGTTCCAGCCGGCAGGGTGGCCAGTTGGGCCAGCCCCGCGGCGCCGCTGTAGGCCACGCCGTCGATCTCGTAGCTGGTCGTACCGGTGGTGTGCACTACAACCTGCCCGACGTCGCCCCGGTCCAGGTGAAAGGGGTGGACATCGACCGTATAGGTTGCCGCCGCCGTATCGGTCGCGACCAGTGCGCCACGCACGCGGATGTTCAGATCCGCCGGTGGCACGACGCTCGCCTGGATCATGGGCGCAACCTGGACGGTGGCAGTCGTCAGGTCGACCACGTTTGAAACCGCCAGGTTGAAGTCGAAGGCCAGGCGCGCCGTGCGTGCGCGCGTGATGATCAGATGGTGGCGATTATCCAGTTGCACGCTCAGGTCGACGCGGCCGTCGAGCACGTTGCCGTTGGTATCGACTGGCGTGAGCGCGACGCTGCCGCCATTGCCGTCGTCAGCGGCGATGCTGGCATTGGCATAGTCGAGTGTTACCGTTGCC
>JBAVRE010000297.1:0-2351 GCA_049694695.1 Steroidobacteraceae bacterium
CTCCGATTGGGGAACACCCGCCGCGCCACCAGGCTGTCCACCTGGCGCACCGTCTCCTGCTCGAGGGTGATGGCAACCTTCACGCTAGCCATTGATCTTGCTCCGGTATGATAAATAATCATACCACGCAAGCTACCCAGGAGCAAATTTGACCTATGGACCAGGCCCCCTCAACCGCGCAGGCGAAGATTCTCCGGGTCATACAGGGGCTCGCGGCCCACGACTGCGCGACGCCGCTCACCGAGTATCTCTACCTCCAGCGCGGTACCGGCAGTCGCGAGGTCGGTGCGCACATACGCGAGCGCAATGCTCTGCTTCAAGCGATAGCCGTAGCCGCCTGAGGTCACGAGCCCGACCACTTCGTCGCCGTGGTAGACAATGGATACCGCCGCGGCGTCAGCATCTTCCGCCTCGACGATAAGCGGTACAAATCGCTCGCGCGGTCCCTGCTGCGCCTCGCGCCGCAGTGCTTCCTGGCCAATGAAGCCACCGGGCTTGTCGAGCTTGACGAAGCGATCGAGCGAGGCCATGAATGGTGTGTACTCGGTGGTGAGATCCGCCTTCCAGCTGCGATAGCACTTCTCGAGCCGGAGACTATCCATCGCGTAGAGGCCAAAGTCGCTGATGCCAAGGCGTTCACCCGCTTCGAACAGCAGCTGGTACACGGACAGCAGGTGTTCGACCGGCAGGTGCAGCTCCCAGCCCAGCTCGCCGACGTAGTTCACGCGCAGGGCGATGGCCTGCGTGTAAGCAATGTCGATGGTGCGCACGGCGAGCCACGGAAACGCCTCGTTCGAGAGCTCAGCAGAGGTGAGCACACTGAGCAGCTCGCGTGACTTCGGACCCACGACAATCAGGGTGCCAAAGCGCGCGGTGAGATTGTCCACGCGCACCGCAGTGCCCGTGGGCAGATGCTCGCGCAGCCAATGTTCGTCGTGGCGCTCGCCGGCCGCGGCGCTGATCAGCCAGTACTGCTCGGGCGCCAGCGCGGTGATGGTCATCTCGGTGACGATGCCGCCATTGGGCGCACAGAAATAGTTGAGTGCCGTGCGTCCTGGGCGCGGCACAGTGCCGGCCACCATGTGATTGAGCCAGGCACTGGCGCCGGGGCCCGTGACTTCGAATTTCGTGAACCCCGGCAGGTCGAGCACCGCCACGCGCTGCGAAACGGCGGCACACTCGCGTTCCACTGCGGTGTGCCAGCCCGGGCGGCGAAACGACAATTCGGGGCGATCGCTGGCATCGCTGGCGCGCGGGAAATACACCGCCCGCTCCCAGCCACCGCGGGCGCCGAAGTGTGCGCCCTTGGCCGCGAGGCGCTGGTTGACAGGCGAACTCTTGGCCGGTCGACCGGCGGCGCGCTCCTCCACCGGGAAACCTATGCCGTATTCGTTCTGATAGGTCTCGATCGCCTTCGCCAGCACGTACTTCTTATTGGCGTAATGGTGATAGCGGCGCGAGTCGAGCGGCCACACGTCCCACTCGGGCTGCCCGTGAACCACCCACTCGGCAATGATCTTCCCGGCGCCACCGGCCTGGGCAATGCCGAAAGTGAATGCGCAGCAGTGAAAAAACCCTGGCAACCCCGGCGCCGGACCGATCAGCGGATTGCCATCGGGCGCATAGGGAATGGGTCCGTTGATGATGCTCTTCACGCCGACGCTGCCCAGTATCGGCACGCGCGCGCAGGCCGCCTCGATGTAGGGTTCGAGGCGGGCGACATCGTCCGGGAACAGCTGGTTGGCGAACTCCGCCGGAATCCCCTGCAGCCAGTGCGCATCGGCGGTGCGCTCGTAGGGACCGAGAATCAGGCCCTGGCGTTCCTGGCGCATGTAGTAGCTGACGTCGGGGTCGCGAATCAGCGGCAGACGGGCGGCGCCGCGGGCCACCAGTTCCGGGATGTCTTCGGTCACCAGGTACTGGTGCGCGAGCGTCACGATCGGCAGGTATTCGCCCACCATCGCCGCCACTTCGCCGCCACGGTAGCCGGCCGCATTGATCACCGACTGCGCGATGATGGCGCCACGGTCAGTGATGACACGCCATTCGCCCGAGGCGAGGCGCTCGATGGCCGTGACGCGCGTCTGGCGATGCACCTGCGCGACGCCGTCACGCGCGCCCTTGGCCAGGGCCTGCGTCAGCTGCGCCGGATCGATGTCGCCATCGTAAGGGTCGTACAACCCGGCGCGGATGTCGTCGGTGGTGATGAACGGATGCCGCTCGCGAATCTGCGCCGGGCTCAGCATCTCGAATTCCATGCCCTGGGCGCGCGCCTGCGAGAGCACATGACGGAACTCATCGACGCGATCGGCGCTGTGCGCTAGCCGGATGCTGCCGGTAATGTGATAGTT
>JBAVRE010000298.1:0-4286 GCA_049694695.1 Steroidobacteraceae bacterium
GATGAGTGCCGACCAGCTCAACGCGGCTGGAATCGGTGAAGACATGGTGCGCCTGTCGGTGGGAATCGAATCCGTCGAGGATATCGTCAGTGACCTCGGTCAGGCTTTGCATGTGGCAATGAAGCCCTGAGATACGCCGATGCTATTCACCATCGACGGACATTCTGTATTTGGCGCAAGTGGTGGCCGAGCGCACGAATCCGGCCGGCCGCTGGCGCTGTTCGTGCATGGCGCCGGACTCGATCACACGGTCTGGGCACTGCAGAGTCGCTGGCTCGCCTTCCACGGCTGGAACGTCCTGGCGCTCGATCTGCCTGGCCACGGTCGCTCGGCGGGTCCACCATTGCCAACCATCGACGCCATGGCGGCGTGGCTCGCAAAGCTGATCGTGGCGGCCGAATCGGAAGGCGCCGCGCTGATCGGCCACTCAATGGGCGCGCTGATCGCGCTTGAAACCGCTGCGTGCTTTCCGGAGCGGGTCAAGAGCCTGGTGCTGATCGGCGCCGCAGCGGCGATGCCCGTTCATCCGGATCTGCTCGCAGCTGCCGCAGCCAATGACCATGTCGCCATCGACATGGTGAACCTGTGGGGCTACGGCTACGCCGCCGGACTCGGTGGCAGCGCAGCGCCGGGCATGTGGCTGTGTGGTGTCGGCGAGCGCGTACTCGAGAAAGCGCAACCGGGCGTGCTGCACAATGATCTGGCCGCCTGCGCTGCCTATCGGAACGGCGCCGCGGCCGCAGCGCGCGTAGCCTCGCCTGCCCTGCTGATCTGCGGCGAGCGCGATCAGATGACGCCACTGAAGAATGGCCGCGTGTTGGCAGCGGCTATTCCACAATCAACGCTGGTGACCGTGCCGGGCGCGGGGCACATGCTGCTGGCAGAGCGGCCTTATGAAGTACAGGGTGCGCTGGCCCGGCACCTGGCGGTCAACCGCGCGCGGGTGGCTGGTCGCTGAGCCGGCATCGGGCGCGCTTCTCCTGCAACCTCATACGGAGCATTAGTAAACGTGTTCGGCATCACTCCCTCGGCGCGCCTGCGCCCATCGCCGTTTTACCAGGCCACGCTGGCCGAAGGCGTCACCGCTTTCACCACCTACAACCACATGCTGATGCCGACCAGTTTCGGCCATCCCGACGAGGAATACTGGCGGCTACTGAAGGGCGTGGCGCAGTGGGATGTGGCCTGCGAACGGCAGGTGCAGCTGCAGGGACCAGACGCCGGGCGGCTCGCGCAGATCCTCAGTCCGCGTGACCTGACTCATTGCAAGGTCGGCCAGGGAAAATACGTGCCACTGTGCAATCACGCCGGCACCCTGATCAATGACCCGATCCTGCTGAAGCTCGACGAGAATCGTTACTGGTTCTCGATTGCGGATTCGAATATCTGGTTCTGGGCGCGTGCCATTGCAGCCGAGCGCGGGCTCGACGTCCAGGTCAGCGAGCCCGATGTATCGCCGCTGGCCGTGCAGGGACCAAAGGCCGAGGACGTTGTGGCCTCGATTTTCGGTGACTGGGTCCGCGGGCTGAAGTATTTCTGGTTCCGGGAGACGACGCTGCAGGGCATTCCGGTTGCAGTAGCGCGTTCCGGCTGGTCCAAGCAGGGCGGCTTCGAGCTGTACCTGATGGACGGGACCCAGGGAACCCGCCTCTGGGATATCGTCAGGGAGGCCGGTAAGCCCTGGAACATCGGGCCTGGCAATCCGAACTTCTGCGAGCGGGTCGAAAGCGGCCTGCTCTCCTACGGCGGCGATACCGATGAAGCAACCAACCCGTTTGAGGTCCGCATGGGCAAGTACGTCGATCTGCAGGTGCCCGACGAGGTGATCGGCATCAAGGCGCTGCGCCGGATCCACGCCGCCGGCGTACGGCGGCATCAGCTCGGCGTGGTGCTCGCGGGCGAGGAGCCCACTACCCTTGGGTTCCTGTGGCATCCGATCCAGAAGAATGGGAGGAAGGTTGGAGACCTGACCAACTGCACCTGGTCGTATCGCCTGAAGAAGAACATTGGCTTCGCGCTGATCTCAACGGATTGCGTCGCGGGAGATCAGGTTGAGGTCATGAAAGAGGGTCAGGTGCTGATTGGCACGCTCCAGGAACTGCCGTTCCTGTAGGCTGCCATTTATGTTCATCGGACACTTCGCGCTGGGACTGGCATCTAAACGTGTGGCGCCCCATGTGTCACTGGGTGCTTTGTTTCTGGCCTGTCAGTTCGCCGATTTGCTTTGGCCGACCCTGGTGCTGGCTGGGCTGGAATCCTTCTCGATTCGGCCCGGCGTTACCGCCGTTACGCCACTCGACTTTGAGTACTACCCCTACTCGCACAGCCTGCTGGCCCTGATCGTCTGGGGCGCACTCCTGGGCCTGGTATATCGCAAGCTGAGCGGCTCGAGCTGGCGTGCGGCGAGCGTACTGTTCCTGCTCGCCTTGAGCCATTGGGCGCTCGATGTGATCGCGCATCGCCCGGACATGCCGTTGGCACCCGGAAGTGGGCCACGCCTGGGCCTTGGACTATGGGACTCGGTTCCCCTGACTCTTGCCTCGGAATTTGCCCTGTTTGCGATCGGCGCGGCGTTTTACCTCAATTCCACCCGTGCGCGTGATCGCATCGGGTCAATTGGCACCTGGGCGCTACTGTCATTTCTTTCGATCGTGGAGCTGGCAAACGTGCTCGGGCCACCGCCACCGGGCGTCCGCGCAGTCACCTGGTCAGCCCAGGCGCTCTGGCTGCTCGTGGCGTGGGGTTATTGGGTCGATTCCCACCGCGACCCGATCCCTGGCGAGCGGGTGCGCGTAACCGTGCCCTGAAGCGGCCTATCGCGAACGACTTCGCCGGAGCAGAATTCAGCATCGCTGAGCGATTGTGCAATTCGGAGAGGACTAAGGCATGGTCAAGAACAAAGCTACCGCAGCAGCCGACAGCGGTATGGAGCACTTCGGCTACAAGCAGTCGCTTGATCGCAGTATCGGGGCGTTCGGCAGTTTCGCTGCCGGCGTCAGCTATATCTCGATACTCACCGGTACCTTCCAGCTGTTTTACTTCGGCTTCGGCACCGCCGGGCCGGCTTATCTCTGGTCCTGGCCGCTGGTACTCATCGGTCAGCTGGCGGTGGCGCTGTGCTTCATGGAGCTGGCCGCCAGATACCCCATCGCGGGATCGGTCTACAACTGGTCCAAGCAACTTGGCAGCCGGATCGTAGGCTGGTCTTCGGGCTGGCTGATGCTCACCGCGTCGATCGTCACCCTGTCCGCCGTGGTGCTGGCGCTGCAACTCAACCTGCCGCGGCTGTGGAGCGGCTTCCAGATCATCGGCGACGGCAGTGGCGCCTACGATTTCGCCACCAACGCGGTGATCCTCGGTACGGTGCTGATCGTATTCACCACCGTCGTCAACGCGCTTGGCGTGCGCCTGATGGCGACGATCAACAGCGCCGGCGTCTTTATCGAGCTGATTGCCGCCTGTCTCATCGCGATCATCCTGGCGCTCAACATCAAGCGCGGTCCCGAAGTGTTCTTCTCAACCAACGGCTACGGCGCCGGCAAGAGCGGGGGCTTCCTCGGTGCCTTCCTGGTGGCGTCGCTGGCCTCCGGATACGTGATGTACGGCTTCGACACCGCCAGTTCACTGGGTGAGGAGACCCTGGAGCCGCGGCGCACCGCTCCGCGGGCCATTCTGCGGGCCATACTGGCCTCGTTCGTCATTGGTGGTGCCATCCTGGTGTTCGCGGTCATGTCAGCACCCAACCTGAATGATCCGCTGATCGGCAGCAGCAGCGGCGGCCTGCAATACATCGTCGAGCAGGTGATGTGGGGTCCGCTCGGCAAGATCTTCCTGGTCTGCATCGTGGTCGCAGTGACCGTGTGCTCGCTGGCCGTGCACACCGCGGCCATCCGCCTGACCTTCGCCATGGCGCGCGACAACGCACTGCCGTTCGGGGAGAAGCTCGCGCGGGTCAACCCGACGACGCAGACGCCCATTGTTCCGGCCATCCTGATCGGCGTGATTGCCGAACTGATCCTGGTCGTCAACATCGGCCAGCCGAAGATCTTCACGGTGCTGACCTCGATTGCAATCATCATGATCTATCTCGCGTACCTGATGGTGACCGGTCCGCTGCTGAAGAAGCGCCTGCAGGGGCAATGGCCCCCCGCAGATCTCAAGGCCGGTGGCTACTTCACCATGGGCAGGTGGGGCATGCTGGTCAACATCGTCGCGGTGCTGTGGGGCGCCATGATGGCACTCAACCTGGCCTGGCCGCGCGCCGCCGTCTATGGCACGCCCTGGTA
>JBAVRE010000299.1:0-3899 GCA_049694695.1 Steroidobacteraceae bacterium
GGACCCAACCGCGGGGCCAGGGCCGCGGCATCAAAGAGGCAACCCAGTCTTGCTGAGCTCTGCATGGGCGGTGGCGCTTGATACTTGGCTTGGCGATCGGCGGTCTAACTAGAAGTTGACCGCATAAATGCGGTAAAGAATTGCCGCATTTGCGCGGTATAAGCCCATCGACGGCTCCTAAGTTGTTGTGTTTACTAAAGCACTTCCATTTTAGTACGTCAATAAAGGATTTGGGGAATGCCGCATGGACAACAGGCCGCGCCTGCTCGACCAGGTTCGCTCGCAGCTTCGACTTCGTCACTACAGCTACCGCACCGAGCAGCAATATGTTGCCTGGATCAAGCGCTTCATTCTGTTCCACGGCAAGCGGCACCCGGCGTCCATGGGCGCGCCAGAGCTTGAAAGCTTCTTGTCCTATCTAGCCGTGGAGCGAAAGGTAGCCGCCGCCACACAAGGCCAGGCGTTATCTGCAGTGTTGTTCCTCTACAAGCGGGTACTTGGAGTTGACCTGCCGTGGCTCGAGAACGTGGTTCGGGCAAAAAAGCCAGTGCGACTGCCGGTAGTGTTGACGCCCGAAGAGGTTCGGGCCGTGCTGGGCCAACTCGACGGCGTCTACCGGCTCGTGGCTTCGCTCCTGTATGGGTCGGGGTTGCGACTGATGGAAGCCATGAGGTTACGGGTCAAGGATCTCAATTTCCACTACCGTCAAGTCACAGTGCGAAGTGGCAAGGGCGACAAGGATCGCGTCACTGTGCTGCCGCAGGGGTTGATACCGGCACTGCGGGCGCACCTCGCCGCCGTTCAGGAGCGTCATTTGGTCGCAGTGCGTGATGGCTACGGTGGCGTGGAGCTTCCCTATGCTTTGGCGCGCAAGTATCCGGGCGCCGATCGGGAGTGGGCGTGGCAGTATGCGTTCCCGGCCCCGCACCCGAGCATCGATCCGCGCAACAAGATTCGTCGTCGGCATCATCTCAATGAGGAAGCTGTGCAGCGCCGGGTCCGCATCGCGATGCGTGCCGCTGGCATTGTCAAGCCGGCATCCAGTCATACGTTTCGCCACTGCTTTGCCACTCATCTGCTTGAGCGCGGGAGTGATATCCGCACCGTGCAGGAGTTGCTCGGTCACAAGGACGTGACCACCACGCAGATCTACACTCATGTAATGCGCAAGGGCGCGAGCGCTGTGCGCAGCCCACTGGACGCCATGTGATCCGTTGCTGCGCGCGGCGCCTGTCGTCAACGTATCGCCGGGCGTACAATGCCGAGCGCAGCCGATGCCCCGACACAACTCAGGCTGCGGGAGTAACCCATGAAACCGCTGTCCGCCCTGCTCGCTCTTTTGTTAGTGGCATTTTTGCAAAGCACTCCTGCCAGCGAGAGTGACAAGGCCGCGCCCTGCGCCGCCAGCGTTCACCACGAATTTGATTTCTGGATCGGCGATTGGACGGTCACCGAGAACGGCAAGCCGGCGGGCACCAATCGCATCGATCGTCTGCTCGATGGCTGCGCGCTGTTCGAGAACTGGGTCGGTGTGGACGGCAGCCGGGGCCATAGCCTCAATTTCTATGATCGCGGGCGCGATCAGTGGCAACAGACCTGGGTGGATACTTCACCGGGTGTGCTGAACCTGACCGGACATTTCACTGACGGACACATGGTGGTGTCGGGCAAGAGCACTGATCCGAAGACTCACAAGCGGCGCCTGGATCGCATTACCTGGACGCCGAACAGCGACGGCACGGTACGGCAGTTCTGGGATCAGTCGCTCGATGGCGGCAGGAGCTGGAAAGTCGTTTTCGATGGCATCTATACGCGCAGGTCCCCGTAACGGCGGCGGCTGAGAGCCTGCGGCCTGCACAGCCATCTACTTCAGATTCTGATCAAACCAGCGGTGCCCGGCGTAGAGTCCGGCGCCGCCCGCCACGGCGCTGAGGACTACTGCAGTAAAGAGACCGACATGCTGGCCGAGCCACCAGCCCAGCGCGCCGGCTGCCCAGGCGCACAACCAGGCGATGATGGTTCTCATGCCGTGGCGCCAGCAGGCATGTGTTTATTCGACCGTGACGCTCTTGGCGAGATTGCGCGGCTGATCGACATCGGTGCCGCGCAGGATAGCGATGTGATAGGCCAGCAGTTGCAGCGGAATCGTGTAGATGATCGGCGCCTGGAAATAGCTGATGTGCCTGGGCAGGTGGATCACATGCACGCCGTCACTCGATTGAAACCCGGAATCCGGGTCGGCGAACACATACAGCTCGCCGCCGCGGGCGCGCACTTCCATGAGATTGGATTTCAGCTTCTCGAGCAGGTCGTTGTTGGGGGCCACGGTGATCACCGGCATGTCGGCATCGACCAGTGCGAGTGGGCCGTGCTTGAGTTCGCCGGCAGCGTAGGCTTCGGCGTGAATGTATGAGAGTTCCTTGAGCTTGAGTGCGCCTTCCATTGCCACGGCATGCAGGGCGCCGCGACCGAGGAACAGGGCGTGGTGCTTGTCGGCAAAGCGCAGGGCGAGTTCCTGGATGACTCCATCGAGCTGGAGAGTTTTCTCGATCAGGCCGGGCAATTCAATCAGCCGGCTGACCAGGCCGCGCTCGCGTTCCGCATCGGCGCCATTGTGGCGGGCGAGCGCGATCACCAGCATGCCCAGGGCCGTAAGCTGGGTGGAAAACGCCTTGGTCGAGGCAACGCTCATCTCGGGGCCGGCGCGCGTGAGCATGACCAGATCCGATTCACGCACCAGCGAACTCTCGGGCGCATTGCAGATGGCGAGCGTGGCCAGGTAGCCGAGCTTCCTGGCCAGGCGCATGGCGGCCAGCGTGTCGGCGGTCTCGCCCGACTGCGAAATGGTCACCAGCAGGGTGTTATCGGTGACCACCGGGTTGCGATAGCGGTATTCGCTGGCAATCTCGGCCCGGCACGGCAGGCGGCAGATCTGCTCGATGAAATAGCGGGCGACGATGCCGGCATGGAAGCTGGTGCCGCAGGCAACGATATGCACCGCGGCGGTGCGCGCAAAGACTTCCGCGGCGGCGGGGCCGAACGCGGCTTCGAGCAGGCGACCGTTGGCAACGCGTTCCTGCAGGGTATTGGCCACGGCGCGCGGCTGTTCAAAAATCTCCTTGAGCATGAAATGGCGGTACGGGCCCTTCTCGGCCGCGTCGGCCGAGAGTTCACTGTCATGCGCCGGACGTTCGGCGCTGTTGCCTTCGCCATCGATGACGCGCACGCCGTTCAGAGTCACTTCAGCAACATCACCCTCGTCGAGAAACATGAAGCGGCGCGTGACCGGCAGCAGGGCGGCGACATCGGAGGCCACGAAGTTCTCGCCCACGCCGATGCCGATGACCACCGGACAACCCATGCGCGCGGCGATGATGCGCGCCGGGCCCTGCTGACTGATGACCGCCAGGGCGTAGGCGCCTTCGAGCTCGGCGACGGTGGCGCGTACTGCTTTATAAAGGTCGCCAAGCAATGTGGTATGAAAATGGATGCGATGGGCGATGACTTCGGTATCGGTCTCGGAGCTGAACACATAGCCGGCTTTGCACAGTTCAGCGCGCAGCTCTTCGTGGTTTTCGATGATGCCGTTGTGCACGATGGCGAGACCATCGCGTGAAATATGTGGATGCGCGTTGCTTTCGGAGGGGGCCCCGTGCGTAGCCCAGCGAGTGTGGGCGATGCCGAGCGTGCCGGCCAACGGCTGTTGCGCGAGCGCCGCTTCGAGTACCCGCACCTTGCCGACGGTGCGCACCCGGCCCATCTTTCCATCGCTCTGCAGCACGGCGACGCCGGCGGAGTCATAGCCACGGTATTCCAGGCGCTTGAGGCCCTCGATCAGGGTCGGCACTACGTTGCGCGTCGAAATGGCGCCGACTATTCCGCACATGCGTGGGGCATCC
>JBAVRE010000300.1:0-2060 GCA_049694695.1 Steroidobacteraceae bacterium
GCGTAACTGGCCGCGGCGCAGAGTGCGGAAACACAAAGCGTGTCGACAGCTTCGGCGGCAACTTCAGTTCCAGCACGATTGGCACAAAGTCATAACCGTCTGCGCCCAGGCCGTGCAGCCAGATCACTGCGGCAGTGGGCGGCGTTCCAGGTTCAACGACGACGGCGCTCTCGGACTCGATGACATCCATCAATGGCGACCCGACGCCGATCCGCTCGCCTTGGCGAGGCGGCCTCTGAGGTACAGCAAACCGCCATACAACACGAACCAGATGACCGCCCACAGCCCTATCGCGCTGAACACCATCATGCCCAGTCCGGCGATGGAAACGTAAATCCCGAGGACCACCGTCGCCACCGACCACACACCATAAGCCAGCGCCACCCAGGAACTCATTCGCCAGACCAGCACGCTCGCCAGGAGTGCCGTGAGCCCGAACACCAGGGCCATCACGAAGAAGGCGCGCCCTCCGATATGGATGCCATTGTGGTGTACCACTGGCAGAACAGGGTCACGCGCGGCAAATGCCGCGACCAGGCCCAGCACCGCAAGACACCCTAGTACCACACCGAATAGCGTCGCGCCAGTGGCGCGTCGTGGACTATTCCGGTCGTTGCTCATTCCCGCTCCCTGATTTCCGCCTGCGTGCTCGATTGCGCCAGCGCCAGGCCCGCAGCGCGGCAGTGTAGCGCCCCAAGGGGCAGCAGCTCAACGATCCGGAGGCGATGCCACGCTTTGCGCCGCTCATTCCCCGGGGATAGCCCGCTCAGTCGTTGCCGCCAATCGCCGCGAGGAACGCTGCCCCGTATTCCTCGAGCTTCCTTTGTCCCACGCCGTGCACGGCGAGAAATTCCGCGCGCGTCCGTGGCTGGCGCGCGGCCATATCCTGCAGGGTCTTGTCACTGAACACCACGTAGGCCGGGACCCCACGTTCACCCGCCAATCGTTTTCGCAATGCGCGCAGGCGCTCGAACAGCGCCGGATCGCCTCCGAGCTGAATGGTTCGTTCACCGCTGATCGAGCCGCGCGCCGTAGTGGTGGGTGCTCTGGCCGCCAGAGCTGCCTGCTCGAGGATATCCTCGCCTCGGCAATGCCCGCACGAATCCCCACACTCCGCCATGCTTTCTGCAAAATATCCGACCAGCGGCCGCCAGCTGCAGGTGGCGGTATCGGCCAGATCGAACATGCGCCTGACTGCGCGCCGCTGCTGCTCGGCTACTGCGGAATCCTGTGAGCCTGCCAGCAACCGATCGAGTGACAGCACATCGGCCCATGAATAGAACAGCACGCAGTCGGCACTCGCGCCATCGCGTCCGGCGCGGCCAATCTCCTGATAGTAGCCTTCGATGGAGCGTGGCATGTCCCGATGCAGGATATAGCGCACGTTCGACTTGTCGATGCCCATGCCAAAGGCAATGGTGGCGCACACAACTTCGAGATCATCGCGACTGAATTTTTCCTGGGTGCTGGCGCGCTCCTCAGGTGTCATGCCAGCGTGGTAGGCGGCCGCGCCTATGCCCCTGGAGGCGAGAAACGCCGCGGTAGACTCCGCGGCTTTGCGCGACAGGCAGTAGATGATACCGGCCTCGCCGCGACGGGCACGCACCAGGCCCAGGAGCTGATCGCGCACGCCAGCACCCTGCCCCTTCTTTATGGTGTGCAGGCGAAGGTTGGCGCGAAAGAAGCGGCCGTGAATCTCCAGTGGGCTGCGCAAGGCCAGCTGCGTGGTGATGTCAGTCTTGACGCGCGGCGTGGCCGTGGCGGTCAGCGCCAGTATTGGAATGCCCCTGAAGCGCTGCTTCAGGCCAGCGAGGTTGCGGTAGGCGGGCCTGAAATCATGACCCCACTCGCTGATGCAGTGCGCTTCATCGACGGCGATCATTTTCAGGTCCAGCTGGTCGAGCAACCAGCCGACCGAGGCATCAATGCCTTCCGGTGCGGCGTAGAGCAGCTCGAACTCACCGGCGCGCAGCTGCGCTTCACGCCGCGAGCGCTGGGCCGGGGTCAGCGAGGAATTCAGAAATGTCGCGCGGATCCCGACCTCGGTCATGGCATCAACC